>NZ_DASYBS010000046.1:0-5008 GCF_036500665.1 Cedecea sp. | reverse complement strand
CGCAAGCAGGCAGAGCAGCAGGAAGCCTATTTCCGCAGCCCTGAATTCCTCAGCGACATGGGGAAGAAAGGGAAATTTATCAATCAGGAATATTCAGTGGATAACCCGCAAAAACAACGCCAGATCCTGCTGGATTCCGCCGTGGCTACCTACTGGGATGGCTATGACGGCCGGCCTTGAGGGGTAGAGTAAAACGACGGCGTTAATTAAAAGCCCAGCAAACTAGTGTTTGTTGGGCTTATTAATTAAAATTATAAAAGATAACGTTAGATTAAATTGAATTTTTCCAGAGTAGCCATTACTTCTTTCTTTAAACTACCTTCATCGAGCTCGTAGTCATCACGATCAGGTGCAGGATTGTAAATGTCAGCTAAACAAAAAATAGTAGAGGATGCTTCATCTACATCTTTGCCATCAATCGTTAATTTCCCTGTATCTCTTTCTTCCTTCCACATTAATATATATGTCTCGGAGAAAGTGTTTGCATTAATACTTGAGGTGGTGAACTTTTTTGCAAAGTCGATCAGTTTTTTACTCATCTCAGTATACCTTTCTCTATGTAATTTTTATATTGCTGGGTATTTTTTTCTAATTTCCACCCAGAAACAAATGAGTTATCTTTACTAATAACAACAACATTATTAGTCCTTGAATTAAAAAATACCCTAGAATCTTTAACTAGTAAATAAGTTCCTTTCTCAATAGTTCCTTTATCAGCTAAGTGTTTATCTATAGCATCACGGAATTCAGTTAATGTTTCTCGGTTTTTTTTCGTATCACTAACCCCAAAATCACGGGCATGTTTAAGATATTTCTTGTCTAATTGCTTGCGTGTAAAACGCCCAGAATCAAGCGGATCACTTAGCATCACATAAATCGCTTCTACGCCGCTGCCAGTGGCGTCCGGCTGCCAGTAAATGAAATCCCGCAACTGCGGGAGGTCGCTCGCCGGAAAGCTGGTGGTGACGATACTATCTGCCTGCTTTATGTCAGTACCGGTATGCACCGGCGTCACTGGCACCGGGGCGTCGTTGCCGGTATGAGGCGGAGCTGTAGGCCTTACAGGTACCGGATTGATCAGGATGGTTCTCGATGGCGCCTCGGCCATCGCCGGTAACACTATTCTATCCAGACCCGTTTCTTTATCACGTACCGGGCGATGCACCGGCACGCTGGCGGAAACGCCGCCGGCCCCCGTTTTAACCAGTATCACCTCTTGCTGACCGTTGTTCCCCATGGTAATAAAACCGCGCACCGGCAAATCGACCACGTTCATTTCTGGTTGGACAGGGGAGTACCCGGCGGCAAATAGGCTTGCCTGGGCAGCAAACATCTCTATGTTGCGTCCAGGTACTATATCACTACCCTCGCCAGCTTTCCGCGGCCAAAAACCGACTACAAAAGCGCCCACAGTCGGACCTATAGCGCTGACTGTTGATATTCGGGAAACTTCAGCTACGCCACGCCACACTGAGCTCGATACCCAACCTGCCAACTCGCTGGCTGTCGTCATGGCGCTGTTAGCCACCGTAGATAACTGCACCATGCCGCCAGCACGGTTAAGCACGATTGTCCCTACTGCTGCCAATGCGGTATTGCCCGCTTTAACTTTTTCAGGGGTGTAAGTCGGGGCGTCTAAAATTCCCGCTCTTGCGAACAACGCTTTTCTGGCTTCTTCGGCCTTGCGTACTGCTTCGGCCTTCCGTGCTTCTTCCGCTTTTCTTATTTCTTCGGCTTTCGCTTTGGTTTCTGCATCTGCTCTTTCTTTTTTAACTTTATTCACCGCATCCGTCAGTGTGCTTGTTTTAGACACTACATCCTGAATAACGACAGCTATATTATCCAGTGCAGCGAGCAACCGCTGTTTGGCGTTAAATTCTTCTACGCGGGGTTTTACCGAAAACTCCTCCCAATAGGTTCGTGAAACCGGTTGGAATACTTGAGTTAGAAATGTGTCATAATCTTCTGGTGCCAACCCAGATAGGCCTAATTTCGGTATGACGTCATTCAGTGCTTTCTCTGCTGCTTCATGCTTTTGCGAGACATTACCTTCAGACAGTTGCACTTCACTATTGGCGACTTGCAAACCATGGTTCGCTTCACGTAAAAGATTTTCAGAACTAATAACATGAGGGTCATTACCCACGTGGGTATTAAGCACCAACTGGAAAACCGCATTGACACGATCAATAATCTGATCAACGGGTTCTGCTATGCGGTTCCTAGCAGCAGCTATCTGGTCGTCAAAAATCTTTTGTAATTGGGCCAGTTGCCCATACGGCGTGAATTGTCGTCCTTTTCCTGGAACATACTCAACACTCACTCGGTCCTTCAAATAAACGGGTGCCACATTGGGCGGGAGCATTGACACATACAAACCGCCATTAGACGGTGGATATGCAGGAATAGTCCCGCTAGGCGGAGTCGGCCCGCCGGTAATGAGAATACGGATTTCTCCATTAGCATTGTAAGGGAAGCCATTTTGGTAACTTGCAGGTCCCGGCATAACAACATCTCCTTGATTCTTTATCTGTTATCAGATGCATCTGTCTGGTTGTAGTTAAATGCGTTCATTTGGCTGTGCGCCTACAGTGCATTCGAAGAATCAATCGTGTTTTGTGGTTGCTGAGTTTTCCAGCATTGCCAAGCGTAATTCCAGCGCAAGTCGGGCCTCACGTTCTTCCTTTAACGCTTCGACCAGAAGGGCGACCACGCCATTGATATTAATTCCGCGGGCGTCTTTCAAAACGCTGCCGTCATTTAATTTCAGTTCGGTGGTGGTGACGGATTGAGGTAATACGCTCTCTACTTCCTGGGCAATGACCCCGGCTTCCGGAACGCCCTGTTTCAGGTAGGTATAACCGCCAATTTTCCCCAGCTTATCCAGTGCACCGTCAATTTTTTCGATGTCGGTTTTCATGCGAGCATCGGAGCTGCTGTTCCAACTCCCGTTGGTGTACGCATTGCCTTTGTCCCGGAATTCATACCAGCCATCGCCGCCGCCATTGGCAACGCGGAGTGCCATTAAATGGTGCTTGCCAATACGTTCATAATGGCAAAGCTCTGCAAACAGCTCGCCCTGACCCTGAAGACGTAATCCGTAGGTGGTTCGGTCTGCATTGTTATTAACGTTCTTGTTCCCTTCAGCCACAATCCAGCCATTGGTATTACGTTTAACCAATTGCCCTACCGAAACCTCGCTGCTGCCTTTCACCTGAATTTCATTCCAGTTTCCCTGCCAGTCACGGTAGGAAATTAAGCCTACCTCTTCTTTTCCGGGCGTCAGGCGGGTGCCCATCATCATGGAGGTGGTTACATTGCCGCTGGTAAAATTGGTTTGGATACTTGAAGCGTTATATGTCTGCCCAAGGATGAGAGGGTCTGGGCCGATGGTCTCTGCACTGATGCCTGCATTGTGTGAAACCATCGCGCCGCCGGAGACATCCACACCATTGCGCAGTGATACCCGGCCGGTAGACAGGTTAAAAGAGAAGGGACGCAGGGTGTTCCACTGCCCGTCCTGTGCCTGGCCGCTTGGCGTGGTCAGGGCGTAAAAATCCTTACCGTCATTACGCAGCATCACACCGGTATTGCCGTTTGCCAGGCGGAAACCGTTTGCTGCCTTGGTCACAATTTCATCGTCACTGATGATGCGTTTACGCAGGGTGGTCAGGGATTTCAGCTCAGTCACATCGTCATTAACGCCGTTAGTCACCTGAGCATTTTTCTTTTCTTCAGCCATGATTCTCTTCCTTTTCGACATTCTGTTTCCTGATGGTTAACAGCGTCCGGTACCCTCCGTTGATCCTGAATGGCAGGTCTGGGGAGGTACACATTCCGTGTGCTGAAAAACCGCTAAAACACACAGATAGCACTGTGTGCATAAACAGTAATTTACTTGGCTGGGTGAAGAAGGTCGATTAGCGCTTGTTGTGTGGTGGCGGGCACAAAAATAGCGATGAATTGACGCTCACAGGGTGTGAGCATCAACAGGGGATTTCAGGCCGAAGGATATGGGGAGGTAAACAACTCCCCGCTATCAGGCGAGTTGGCTTGGCACGATGATCTGGCGGATGCCCTGTTCGCCGCTGAGCTGGCCCAGCAGCTGTTGGGCGGCCTGCAGCCCGGCCGTGCCGTAGCCCAGATCAACCGAAAAGGTTTCGGGGAACAGGAAGTTTAGCAGCGGAGTATTACCGATCCCGCACACCTGCAGCGGGGCAATATGCTGCTGTTGCAGGTATTTGATCGCACCCAGGGCGATGGTGTCGGAGGCGCACACCAGCGCGGTGGTCTGGGCATCGATGACTGAGGCGGCCAGTTGGAAACCGCTCTGATAGCTCAGTTCACCCAGCGCCACGCTCGGGGTAATCTGCTGCTGGCGACAGGCGTCGAGGTAGGCCTGGTGGCGGCGCATACCGGTGGTGGCATCCGACCGTTGTACCCCCAGGTAGCCGATATGCCGGTGGCCCTGCTGTTGCAGGCGATCCATCAGCAGCCGTACCGCGCCGTCGTCGTCGTAGCAAACCGAAGAAAACCCCTCGTATTCGCGCGCCAGTACCACCATTTTATCCTGCCACGGGCTGAGCATCGCTGCCGTAAGATCGGTGAAACCGAACAGGATCACCCCGTCGACGTTGCGCTGCTGCAGAACGTGCAAATGCTCTTCCACCAGCCGGGTCTCAAACTGGCTTTCCATTACGATCGGGTCGTAGCCGTGCTGATACAGCAGCGGCAACATGGTGCGTACCGCCTGGTTTTCAGACGGAGAGTCGAGACGGGAAACGATAATGCCGACCACTTTGTCGCTCTGGCCGCGCATGGCGCGTGCCGATTTGGACGGGGTAAACCCCTGCTGACGGATCACCGCTTCCACCCGTTCGCGGGTCTGCGGGCTTACGCTGCCTTCGTTGTTCAACACCCGTGATACGGTGGATTTTCCTACGCCGCTCAGGCGTGCGATGTCCTTGATGGTCAGCCGGTTTTGCATGGTTTACTTGTCGTTTAGGTT
>NZ_DASYBS010000045.1:0-1657 GCF_036500665.1 Cedecea sp. | reverse complement strand
AAATCACCGAGTTGGTGGAGGAGAATTTGAAGCTAGTACAGGCAGGAGGGGACGGGGCGGAGGGGCTGAGGTGAGCAGTAAGCAGTGAGCAGTAAGCAGTGAGAGGTGACTGGGGCGCAGTCAGAACATCGGTAACACTTCTGGTTCAG
The DNA here is from genome assembly GCF_036500665.1 of Cedecea sp. Lineage (NCBI taxonomy): Bacteria > Pseudomonadati > Pseudomonadota > Gammaproteobacteria > Enterobacterales > Enterobacteriaceae > Cedecea > Cedecea sp. The sequence goes on along the minus strand of NZ_DASYBS010000045.1, from coordinate 1,508 downwards.
AACATCGGTAACACTGTCTGATGTTTTAGGTTACTGTTTTTGGTTGTTTTGATCGGCTTTTTGTAGGTTGCTGTAGCTACAGGAGGGCGTCCAGACTTATCCATAATCGCCCCGGCCCGGTGTGCTGCGAGAATGCCTGGCACAGGTCCGCTACGTCGCAGCAGCGCACCGGGCCGGAAAAAGGCGATTGTGGGTAAGTCGCGCATTGGGGCCGGGTGTCTGCGAAGCCCAGGAAGTGTGTTTTTGGCTTTGGTCAAGCTGAGTTTCACCAGCAAAGTTTTGCTCCTGTTTTTAGGCGGCTTCAGCCGCTGAAAATTGTTCTCCAACGGCTTTAGCCGGGATATCAGCCCGCACAAAGCAGAGGTTGTTTTGGTCAAGGTGACCCAGCAGTAAGCGAGCAAACCACACCTCGATAAACGGCCCTGTGCTGTTTTTAAGTCCCACGCTCCATCCGGCCAAGCTCCGGCTCAAAAAAAGCTTTTGGTTTTGCCAGCTCATCTGGCCGTTATTATCAACCTGACGTGCTGCCATGCCCGGATAGATTAATTCCTGGGGCGTTCCCGCAAAAGCACGATGGGAATTTTGGTACACTTCCCCCGGACAACGCATCTGCAGCGCCTCATGGGGCCGCTCATAGTTAAACTCCTGGCGCCATAAATCCAAGCCCTCCTGAGTTTGTTCTCCTAATACTTCGAGCTCTAGACTCACGTCTCGGTGCAAGCGTTCATGAGCCCCGTTATCTTGGGGGCATCCAGCCCGGCCACGCTCCAGATCGATTCCTAAAGCCACCCACCAAGCCGAGAGCCGGCTTAAACCATGCAGGGTCTGCACGCTAGCAAAGGGCGAACCATTGTCACTGCGAATGGCTTCCGGTAAGCCATGCCGCTCAAAGAGCCGTTCAAAACTGCCTCGTACGCTTTGCGTACGGCTATCCTCTAATTTGCGCAAATCTAACAAGTAGCGACTGTACTCATCGCGTACGCTCAAAGGTTCACACCGGCCTTGCTGGGTTTTCCACCAGCCTTTAAAATCGACGGTCCAGACCTCATTGACCGCCTGGGCTTTGCGGCCGCTGCTCAAGCGGCCCCCTTCGACTACTACCCGACGGTGTTTGCGCTTCTCGGTCAATCCCGCTCGTTCCAAGACCCGTTTAAAACTGCTCTCACTGGCCACCCGCCCATGCCGGCGCAAGTACAGCTCCCGAATCTTGCGTGGCCCCCAACGAGGATGCGCCAACTTTAGCTGGATGATCGCGCAGAGCTCTCCCTCTCCAAGCTCTTCGGCATGGCCATGAGGCCGGCGCGATTCTTCCTCCAGTCCTCCAAGGCCTAAACGCAGGAAGCGCTCCTGCCACTTATAGCCAGTCTTAGCACTGATCCCGTATTCCTGGCACAGTGCCCGGAAGTTCTCCGTTCTTAGTGCCCTCATCACAAACTCTGCTCTCTGTTCCATAGGTTCACTCTTCTTCCAGGGCATGCGGGCTTCTTTAGCCCTTCTCTGCCCAAAAA
>NZ_DASYBS010000044.1:0-3370 GCF_036500665.1 Cedecea sp. | reverse complement strand
CACGGCGGTGTATCCGTCATTATTGGCCTTTTTATCGGCCACTACCCGGATGGTGACCCCGCGCTTGCTGGCGGTGACCAGCGCCATCGCAACCGGCTTACTGGTGAAGCTGTAAGCCGCCACATCGATGTTATGCTTTGCACCCTGGATGGTGCTTAAAATAACCTGTAACGCGCTCTGGCCATTCGACGGTGAGAAACCCACCGATACCGCAGGTGCAGCACTGACAAACGCAGGCGTGGCTATCGCGATAGCCAGCGCCAGTAATATTGATTTACGCATAGTTCGTTAACTCCAGTTTACTGAGTTCTTCCGTGGTGTAGATGCGGAAAACATTACGGTGTTTTTCTTCCAGGGGATGGCGCTGATTGTTAACATTCACATGCGTGATGCCGTCAAAAATTACCCGGAGGGCGCGTTTTTTCTGTTCATCCGGAACGACATAAAAAACGTAAATCCAGTGCCTGCCTGTTCTGGCCATCAGGTGACTGGCTATGATGGACTGATAACGCGCTTTGGTTTTTAACCGGCGTTCTGTTTCCACCGCGATAACTCTGCTGTCAGGCAGGGTTATCAGCCCGTCCGGGCGATGTTTGACATTGTACTGATTAAGGAACGTCGAACGGTCACCGTTAATCCAGTTAGAAGCCCCTTTCTTTTCAAGAATGAGGCGTGCTAACTGGTTATCAAGGTGATGATCCAGTGACCAGCCGGTGATGCGAAATGCCTCAAACCGTGACGGCATCACTTTATCATCCGGGGTCAGAACGACGGCCAGCCCGTCATTCGTGATACCCCAGAGCGTTATTTTATTGGCGCGAGATTCCAGCATGTGTTTTTGAATCAGCCCCATTTTTTCGACTTTAGCCAGGAGTCGATAAAGCGGCATGTGATTTTTATAACCGAACAGCATCATGAGGGTTTGAAAGTCGCTGTAAGTCTCTTCCTTCAAAAAATTCAGCAGGGTGAGGATTTTTTCTGTGTTGCGCTTGCGACGCTCGCTGTTAGTGGTTAAAAGCATTACGCCTCCTTAAAAATCAAGCAGCGATAACTTTTTTTCTTCCTCTTGCGACTGCTCCGCTTCGGAATGAAATTTTTCAGGCTCTGGCTCCGCCAGCTTCCATTCATCGGTATGCGGATCGAGAATGGGTATGGCTTCGTCTGATTCGTCAACTTCGGGAGGAGGGATGGCCACACCGGCATTAAATTCCGGGAGCGTCTCAATGTGCTGGCTTTCTTCTTCATCTATGGTTTCATCATCGAAGAATAAATCAGCGTGTGTTTCGGTTATTTTGAGCTTATCTGCTTTGATTTCCTCATCCACAAAATCAATGGCACCTTTAACGGGTGCTATTGCTGATGCGGATCCTTGTGGAACAGAAGATAAAACGAGAGGCTGTTTTTTCACCTTTATTGGTGAAATTAAATGTGCAGTAGGTAATTTCTTTGTGGTGAAAATAAAGCAGACAAAATCGGGAAGATTTAAGATCATATTTTCGTCAATGAAATACCTTTCAGCCTGACGAATCGTTCTTGTGTCATCTACTTTTTCAGTTAACACAGCATCAAGGGTGACATGTTTAGATTCGTCATCGACTAATATCTTCCCTGACATTCTGGCAACCCATTCAGCAGTGTCTGGATCCATTACGCGATAAACAAGTTTAAACTTTGCATTCTCGACAACTGCCCCGACAACGGATTCTGGATTTAAATCGGCAGGGCAATCACGCAAATCGGCAATAGACTGATGAGCCATGATGATATGCACGCCTTTATCACGTGCAGCTCCCAAACCTTCCAGTGCGGGTTTTGAAAGATGATATTTAAGTTCGTCAAGGAAAATAGCGACAGGGCGAATATCACCGACGACACGATCACGCAATTCCGCAAGCTGAATTAAGCGGATCAAAATCATCCTCTGCGTGGTGATGATTTTGGCATTTCGCATTGACCCGATAATATAGCAACACCCACCCTCATCATAAATCTTCTTCAATGATGCCCCGTCAGGTGTGTTGATGGCGTTTAATCTGGCAAGTTCTGACATTTTGCCAAAAAAACCTTTTATTGTTTCGGAGAGGCTTTGGACATAATCACTGTTAAAGAGGCTTCTTAATGTGGTTCCTTTTTTCTCATCCAGTAACTCGGAAGTCTCCAGCGCCGCTTTCCTGTCATCAATGCGATAGAAGTCAGCACCGCCGTCTCCTTTTTCAGATAAACTAAAGCCAGCTGAAAAGAGTTCTTCCAGTTGCTCTTGATTAATGTCGTCAATCAAGTTGAATTGATAGTCGCGCTTATTTAAATCAATCAGAATAAAAGGCTTACCTGCATCTTCACACGCTTTGCGATAAAGATGCGGTGCCCATTCATCGTTTTTTGGATCAAGAACAAAAACGCCTTCACCGGCGATGATGCTTTGATAAAGCAGCAAGCCGGTGGCCACACCTTTACCGGCACCAGTGGTACCGATAATATCCGCGTGTTGCTTTTGCCAGTATTCCAGCGGAATGTATTGTGGTTCCTGACTGCGGTTTAACCCGATGAATATACCTTTTTCAAGGTCGATGTATTTCATTGGATCATAATGTAGCGTTTCAGGAAGCAGCTCCCTCACCGTTCGTACATCGGTGCGGATATCTCTTTCTGCACTGGTTTTTTTAATCAGGCTGCGTTTGGCCTTATCCAGTTCCGGAGAAATCAAACGCCGTAAAATGATATGTGCGGTTAATCCTGCGCCTGTAAATGCCAGCAGAATTCCCCACGTTAACACCGGAACGGCCACTTCTTCCCGCCCCGCATACATCCGTTGCAGGAACCAGACAGGCATCGGGGCAATTGTCCCGAAAAGAAAACAAAGCATCGAAAGGCCGAATATAAAACGCTTCCAGAATGGGGCGTTTTGATGCTCGTCTTTCTTTAGCGTGAATATAAATGGCAGCATCACGCCTGACAGCAACGCTAAAATCATCTGGTGTGTCTGCAAAAACCAAAAAAACCATAAGGCACCATTTACTATCGGCGATAGCAAATGGCTCAGTCTGTCGAATGGCATAAGAGAGATCCTTTTGTGTTCTCGGCTCATGCTCTCGGCTCATGTGCTCGGCTGGCAAGATGCGCCGAGAGCATGAGCCGAGAACGTGAGCGTGAAAGAAGGTGGCCGCGCTGCGGCCATGCTCGCGGGGGTATACTCCCGCGATCTAACGGCGTGTGCCGTGTCATGCGGGCTGGACGCCCTTTTTCCACGTCACATGGGGGTAATGTCCGGGCTGAACGCCCGACCAAAACCCCCGAAGGTCAAAGGCGGCACACCGTCTTGCGCTACGCGCGACCACCCCCTTTAAGACGCCTGTTTTGGCCCTTTTCTTCT
>NZ_DASYBS010000043.1:0-2303 GCF_036500665.1 Cedecea sp. | reverse complement strand
TCCCTGAAGGGGCCATGCTTAGGTTCGTAACGTTGCCTACCGAGACCTTGGGCATGTTCGCATAAGTGCTGGCTGTGGTCAGATTTCCATTACTCTGAACGGTGTAAGTGGCAAGCTGATACGGTCCGGCGGGACTGCCGTATCCGACGTACGGTTGCACGGGAATGGCCAGATGGTTGGTAGGATCGGCAGCCGCCAGGTAGGGGCAGTACCCCTGATTTACCGGCGCCTTCGGCCAGGGATTGTTGATAGCCAACTGCGTCAACGAGCCATTGCTGTTGCGTTTGAATCCGCTGATCGCCGGGCTGAAGTGATAGCAGTCCGCGGTATATGCATACTCGTTGTTGCCGGTAAATGTGAGGACGCCGGTGAGTTCCTCGCTGCTGCCGCCCGCGTTGACGTAGGTGAGCTTTCCGGTGGACTTCACCACGTTCCAGGCCTGATACACGTTGTTGCTGCAGATGCTGTCACCCCAGTAGTAGAAGTCATAAAGGGATGCACCCGTGTGATCCAGGAACACCGGGCCCGGCGTATTGGAGCACTTATTCGGCGCCGACGCGTTGGTAGATGCGGCATAGTGCAAGCCGCCGTTGGACTCGATATGATAGGAGTCGATAAAGGAGCCGCTTGTGGGTGCGCCGAACAGATATAGCCCATTGACGGCCATGCTGCTGACATCCACCGAAAAAGGTGAGCCGGAGATGGACGTAAGCTTGCCGCTGGATGCAGCGGTAAAGGCGTACACATCGGACCTGCCGGTGTTACCAATCAGGCTGGAGACGTAAACCCAGGCCGACGGGCCGGATGTGGTTGCAGGGACACTGGATACCGGACCCGCCTGGGCCAGAGCCGCTGCCGCACCCAGCGTTAGGTTCATGGAAGCGATGACGATGTTGCGCATAAGCATAATAGGTAGCCCTCCAAGCACTGCCCGTGTCACATTCGGCTCAAACTTTGCGATAGGGGAGGATCGTTCGCACAGTCGTGCCGAAGAGAGCGGGCGAGTTATTCGGCTAAGATGCTGGGCCACGTAAATGTATGGTTACTTTTTTTGTCAGATCGTTGCCACGCCGTGAATAGAGCACCAGCCGGTATCTCGTGTTCACTGCCTCCAGCCGATAGCCGCCCAGTTTCAGTTCGTAGGTCCAGTTGTCGCCTTCCGGAATCTTGTCAAACGGCAGGCATTCCATCGGTTCGATGAATCGGACATTCAATCTGCCACTCCCTAACAAAAAAGAACCCTGGCCGCAGCCAGGGGAAAGAAGGAGGATAGCACCTTAAAGTGCGTAGGCAGATTGGGTGTGCATTGTGATTCCTTATGAGCTTCGAGGAGTTGTGCGATTACTCGTTTGGTTTCGATCTCAATCGAGATTTCGGTCCCGTTTCGGGAAGTCATGGTCTCCAGGCCCGAGCACGGTCTTTCAATCGATGCAGCGCGTGAGCTGCCTCACCACGTCGTGTGCAAAACTTCCCCTCGGATGCGGTACGGGTGCTACTGTCGCTGCCATACGCGCGATTGGCTACCGCTTGAACTTGATCTCGAATCAACGGAGGAAATCAGAAGCATGGTTATTGCCTTTTATGAACTACTGCCCGGCGAATCCCGCCCTGAAAAGCACGCGCTAAATGTGCACGCACATCTGGAGGCACCGCTTCCTACGATTGGCGATTTCGTTTGTTTCGAGGGTGTCGGCGAAACAGCAGTGGCTGGCTGGTTTCGCGTGCGCTCACGAGTGTTCAGCCATGGGCAGATTCCCGGTGTTGAACCGACTCTGGCCATCACCGTCGTAGTCGAGCGTATCGCGGACGAGAGCGAGCTAAAGAGGGCCGGGGTCAAATGAGCAATTCATACTGTGCTGAATGGTATCGGAAGGAGGCGAGAATTTTGCTAAGCTCCAACGATGGATACGCAAGGGATGATCGCCGCACTAGACGCTGAGATTGCACGCCTTCAGAATGCCAGAACTATGCTCGATGGGAGTTCAACGGGCCCAAAGCGGAGAGGTCGTCCGCCTGCTTCAGCCGCAACCAGCAAGCGTTCTGAGAAAAGAACAATGTCCGCTGAAGGAAGAGCGAGAATCGCAGCAGCACAGAGAAACCGCTGGGCAAAAGCCAAGAAAGGCTAAGTATGCTTTGTGATCGCTGCACGGTGACGATGACGCCCGTAACTGAGGTTGAGCCGACGAGAACGCCGTTTCTGTCTCACTGCCCTAATCCTGGGTGCGAACGCTTTTATGACAGTCGTAACGGCTATTATTCCATCCAAAATGGGCAGACGGTGGAGCAGGAGTGCCGACTTTGTG
>NZ_DASYBS010000042.1:0-187316 GCF_036500665.1 Cedecea sp. | reverse complement strand
GTCGAAAACCACGTTTTCGGCTGTTTGTCATCAATACAACGCTTCCTGAAGGAAGCGTTTGAAACTGCTGATAACGTCCATTGTCCTCGAAAAGCTTATCGCTACTCGCACAAAACAATGAATGATGTTCTCTGGTTTGCCCCAAACAGTCGAAAACCACGTTTTCGGCTGTTTGTCATCAATACAACGCTTCCTGAAGGAAGCGTTTGAAACTGCTGATAACGCCCATTGTCCTCGAAAAGTTTATCGCTACTCGCACAAAACAATGAATGATGTTCTCTGATTTGCCCCAAACAGTCGAAAACCACGTTTTCGGCTGTTTGTCATCAATACAACGCTTCCTGAAGGAAGCGTTTTTTATTCGGGCTTAGCGGCTATGCATCGCTAAATCGCCCGGCAGGTTTTTCTGCATACGGTGCCAAATCTCGCCGCTTTCACGCCCATATTTACGTACGGTATCAAAGACCTGATCGTAAAGCCCCTGCTGGCAGATTTCCGCCAGGCGATGGTAAAAACCGAGCGCCAGGCTGCGGGCTTCAGGATTTGAAAAATAGTGACGCCCGATACGAGTATAGAGACCTTTCATGCCGTTAAGGATCAGGCCATAAATTGGGTTGCCCGAAGCAAATGCCAGGCCACGGAAAATGTTATAGTCCAGCTCAGCAAAGGCATCTGCGTGATCTTCAACTTTACCGGCCGTTGCCAGCACTTCCTGCGCTTTATCTGGATACTGACGAATAGCGGTGCGAATAAATATCGTTGAGATATTAGTGCGAACGGAAAGCAGGTTATCAATCAACTGCGGCACGCTATCGTGATCGAGACGCGCCAGCGTTTCAAGAATATTTAGGCCTGATGTTTCCCAAAAATTGTTAACCCGCGTCGGTTTTCCGTGCTGAATAGTCAACCAGCCATCGCGAGCAAGGCGCTGAAGCACCTCACGCAAGGTAGTACGGGTTACGCCAATAAGCTCTGATAATTCGCGTTCAGCCGGAAGGATAGAGCCAGGCGGGAAACGACTATTCCAGATACTTTCTATAATGTATTCTTCCGCGAAACCCGCTGGGCTCTGCGCCTTAATGACCATAGTAAGATTTCCATTACTCAGGTTTTGCAAATTGGACTCATCATACCAGATGCCATGCGCGCCAGATAGCGGGGGCGGCGTGCAAATGCGGGATCGGCGTTGAATTTTGACAATAAATGCCTTAACTCAGGATTTCCTGCGGCTTGATCCTCTTAGCGTTATGCGAGTACCCTGAAGGTTTATATTTTTAAACATCAACATAATACAACGGATAATGGTAATTTTACGATGGAAATGTCCTCTGGGCGGGCGCTGTACCGCAATTTTTTGGGTCAATCACCTGACTGGTACAAACTTACGCTGATTGCCTTTTTAGTGGTTAATCCGCTGGTCTTTTGGTTTGTCAGCCCATTTATCGCGGGCTGGATGCTGGTTGTTGAGTTTATCTTTACACTGGCGATGGCGCTTAAGTGTTATCCACTACTGCCGGGCGGCCTGCTGGCCATAGAGGCAGTGATTGTCGGGATGACCAACGCCGAACACGTGCGTGCCGAAGTCACATCTAACCTGGAAGTTCTGCTGCTACTGATGTTTATGGTGGCTGGCATCTACTTTATGAAGCAGCTATTGCTGCTGTTATTTACCCGCATGTTGCTGGGAATTCGTTCAAAAACCGCCCTCTCCCTGGCCTTTTGCATTGCTGCGGCTTTTCTCTCCGCATTTCTCGATGCCTTAACCGTGGTCGCGGTGGTTATCAGCGTGGCCGTTGGCTTCTACAGCATCTATCACCGCGTGGCATCTGAGGCGCAGGATGACGGCAACGTCCAGGACGATAGCCATATTCAGACCGACAGCCGGGAGATCCTTGAGCAGTTCCGCGCTTTCCTGCGTAGCCTGATGATGCACGCCGGCGTGGGGACCGCGCTCGGCGGCGTGATGACCATGGTCGGCGAGCCACAGAACCTGATTATTGCTAAAAATGCCGGCTGGCATTTCGGTGATTTCTTCCTGCGAATGATGCCGGTAACGGTACCTGTGCTGATTTGTGGCCTGCTGACGTGTATCCTGCTGGAGCGATTTAAAGTGCTCGGCTACGGGCAAACGCTGCCGGAAAAAGTTCGCGGTATCCTGCACGACTTTGACGCTCAAAGTGCGAAAAAACGCACGAAGCAGGACAAAATGAAGCTGCTGATTCAGGCCCTGATTGGGGTCTGGCTGATTATTGCCCTTGCGCTGCATCTGGCCGAAGTGGGTTTGATTGGGCTGTCGGTGATTATTCTGGCAACTTCGCTTTGCGGCGTGACCGACGAACATGCTATCGGCAAAGCCTTTACCGAAGCCCTGCCCTTTACCGCGCTGTTGACCGTCTTCTTCACCATAGTGGCAGTGATCATAGACCAGCATCTGTTTAGCCCGATTATTCAGTACGTGCTGAACGCCTCCCCACATGCTCAGCTGTCGCTGTTTTACATCTTTAATGGCCTGCTCTCTTCAATATCGGACAACGTCTTCGTCGGTACCGTTTATATCAATGAGGCGAAAACCGCGCTGCACAATGGCGCTATCAATATGCAGCAGTTCGAACTGTTAGCGGTGGCGATCAATACGGGCACTAACCTGCCGTCCGTTGCCACACCAAACGGGCAGGCGGCGTTCCTGTTCCTGCTGACGTCCGCGCTGGCACCATTGATCCGTCTGTCCTATGGACGCATGGTTGTGATGGCGCTGCCCTACACCCTGGTTCTGACGATTGTGGGCCTGCTATGCGTTGAATACACGCTTACACCTGCAACGGAATGGATGCTTGCCAGCGGCTGGTTAACCACGCCGGACGCTCTGGTTGCACCGCACTAAGGTAATTTGGCGGGAAGTCCGCTTCCCGTTACAATTTTTTTCCTTATAAACATCCGATTAGTACGTTATTTTCATCTGCGCTACTGGCGCAGATAGGGAATTGGTTTACACTGCCGATTCTACGCATGCTGCAGGGAAACTGATTATGTTGCGATATTTAAACCAATGCTCCCAAGGACGTACCGCCTGGCTGCTTCTGGCCTTTACGGCGTTCGTGCTTGAAATGGTGGCATTGTGGTTCCAGCACGTTATGGGGCTGAAACCTTGTGTGATGTGTATTTATGAACGTTGTGCGCTGTTCGGCGTAATGGGTGCAGGTTTGATTGGCGCCATTGCCCCTAAAAGCCCGCTACGTTACGGCGCGCTGGCTATCTGGCTGTACAGCGCAGGGAAAGGCGTTCAGCTGGCCTGGGATCACACCATGCTCCAGCTTCATCCGTCACCGTTCGTGACCTGCGATTTCTTCGCCCGTTTCCCGAGCTGGCTGCCGCTGGACAAATGGCTGCCGCAGGTGTTTGTTGCCAGCGGTGACTGCTCCGTGCGCCAGTGGGAATTCCTGTCGCTGGATATGGTGCAGTGGCTGCTGGGGATCTTCGCCGTGTTCCTGGTTATTGCGGTACTGGTGCTGATTGCCCAGTTCTTCAAGCCAAAGCGTCGCGATCTCTTTGGCCGCTAATTGCATCAGCCCCGCTAAAAAAATAGCCCACCTTAGGTGGGCTATTTTTTTATGGGTGGTCGCGTCGGAACAGCGCCCACTCGTCAATTTTTTCACCACCCGGTAACAGGCAGTCAGCACGCTCGCCCTGCGGCGTTTTCACCAGGAGTGATTTACCACCCTTTTGCTGGCAATAGACCGATGCGGGATTCGCCATGCCGATCGTTTGTGGTGGTGTTGGTGCATCGCGCTCTGCGGTCGCACAGCCGCTTAACAGCAGTATGCCAATAATTAACTTCAGTTTTTTCATTATCCCTCCTGTGAGGAAGGGATATTAACAGCGTGGCTGAGATAAAGGCAAAGCCTGTTGTGCCAGCAGCGTAAAATCTGAGAAAGTCGCATTGGACGGACGATGAGCGGAAACCTGCATGACCGATTTGCAAAAGATACAGACTGCGCCATGGGGATTTGATTCTCGGACATCGTAGGAGGAAGTGCGATACTGCGATCCGCCGCATGACGGACACTGGAATGTTAAATTCAGGATAAAAACTCTCTTATTTTGGTTATGGAAAATCCATCCTATCACAAAATCAGTTATAAGAAGGACTTATTTTCACCATCAATAAAGGTCTGGAACAGAAGAGACGTCAACGCATCAATCCGCCCATTCAGGCTTGTTGAGGATATGGTCCTGCCAGTCGCGAACTTCAGACTCTTTCACCGCAATATGGCGCACCGAAATACGCTCCCCGTGCATCGCAGCTTTCGACCCGCAGATCAGCGGGTGCCATTCCGGCAGCGGTTTGCCTTCGGCCAGCAGACGATAGGCACAGGTGTGCGGAAGCCACTCAAAGGTCGGCAGGTTGTCGCGGGTGAGTTTGATACAGTCCGGCTCGTATTCAAAGCGGCGGGCGTAGTTCTTACACTGACAGGTTTTGATATTAAGCTGCTTACACGCGACGTTGGTGAAGTAGATCTCGTCGGTATCTTCGTCCATCAGCTTATGCAGGCAGCATTGACCGCAGCCGTCACACAGTGATTCCCACTCGGCGTCGCTCATTTCGTCGAGAGTTTTACTTTGCCAAAAGGGAGTGGGTGTCATAGCGGTTCCTGCATTTAAAAATTAAGCTGCACCTTATAAACAGTCTGACACTCGGATGCAAGTTTTGCCGCCCTGAAGCGGCAAATTGTTTATAAAATGCGCGTGTTCAGGCTGTGGCCGGCAAAGCTCACTTCCAGCTCATCGCCGCTGTGCAGCGGGCCAACGCCTTCCGGCGTTCCGGTCAGGATCACGTCTCCCGCTCGCAGAGTGAAGAATTTGCTCATGTAAGCAATCAGCGGCACGATCTTGTGGATCATATCTTCGGTATTGCCATGCTGGCGAACTTCGCCGTTGATCTTCAGCTCAAGAGGCGTGTTTTGCGGATCGTGCGTAAACTGCGCCGCAGGGATAAAACCGGAGATCGGGCATGAGTTATCAAAGCCCTTCGCTTTTTCCCACGGCTGGCCTGCTTTTTTCAGCTTAGCCTGCAGGTCACGCAGCGTCAGATCCAGCGCGACACCATAACCGGCGATCGCCTTAAGGACATGCTCTTCGCTTGCCTGCTTAAGGGTGGCGCCGATCAGGATAGCCAGCTCCACTTCATGATGTACAGAGCCAAACTCCTGCGGCAGTGCCAGCGGCTGGCGAATGTCACACAATGCGCTCTCGGGCTTGATAAACACCACCGGTTCGTCCGGCGTCGCGCTGCCCATCTCTTTAATATGTTTGGCATAGTTGCTGCCAACACAGACTACCTTGTTTACCGGAAAATCCAGCAGTGCACCCTGCCAGTTATGATGTTGATACATGCCTTTCCTCTGTGTCGTTTGTGTTAACTGCCTTTGATACTAGATAAAAAAATCCCCGCTGAATACCGGGGAAGTGTTTCTAAGCGTGCCTTATTTATTCGCGATAGCGTCCGCCATCTTGCCGATGCTAATGGCGAAATAATAAGAGCGGTTCCAGTGCATCAAGGTGCGGAAGTTGTTGTAGACCAGGAACGAACGTCCAGGACCATCGTCTGGTTTCACCAGCCAGGCCGTTTTTGAGGAGGCAGGGAGATGGGTTCCTCCCGGCAGCGTTATCCCTAGTTTTTTCCACCGGGCCACAGGCTTGCCCTGCCCCGGACTGGTGCCCAGCAGTGCAGTATTAAAGCCTGCCGGCAGTTTCACCTCATAGCCCCACGCCCCGCCACGCTGCCAGCCCTCTACCGCCAGGTAGTTTGCCGTGGAAGCAAAAACATCGCGGGTGTTATTCCAGATATCAATTTTACCGTCTCCGTCACCGTCTTTGCCGTAGCGCAGCAGCGAACTCGGCATAAACTGATTTTGCCCCATCGCCCCAGCCCACGAGCCTTTCATCTGTGAGGCGCTAACGTCACCCCGCTGGATGATTTTCAGCGCGGCGATGAGTTCATTGGTAAAAAATGCTTCGCGGCGGCCCTCAAAAGCGAGCGTCGCCAAAGCAGAAATGATGTCTTCTTTACCCTGAAGCTTGCCGAAGTTACTTTCCATTGCCCAGAGGGCGACGATATAGCGGCTTTGAACCCCCGTATTCGCACTGACTTTTTCCAGCTCAGCCTGATGAAGCTTCGCCAGGCTACGCGCCTGTTTTATTTTTGCGGGGGTGATAACGCGGTTTAAATAGTCATCAAGCGTTATTTTCTTTTCCAGCTGATTGCGGTCGGATTGAATGACCCGATCAACAAAATGAATATTGGCAAAAGCTTTTGTCAGCGTTGCATTGCTGATGCCCTGCACTCTGGCTTGTTGCTTTAATTTTTCGACGTAAGCCGGGAATTCAGCCGGGTCTCGCCCTTGTTCAGCGAGCGTTGTGGCTTGAGGCACTGAGGCGGCAGAGGCCGCCTCTGCGGGGCTGAGATAACCGGCCCCGTTGGCGAGAATTAAGGCGCTGAAGGTATAACGCAGGGCTGCATTTTTCATCGTCTTTTCCGCAATAATGTGTTTTACACATTTTCAGGCTTAATACCTGGAAAAGATTGGCCTTCAGTCCGAAAATTATTTTTTAGGACTCTTTCCCAGGTGCACGGTGAGCAAGCTTTCTACCGGAGGTGGGATCTGTAAATAATAACCCTCAGTTTCCAGCGCCTGTTTCACTTTATCCAAATCGGCATTAGCCAGTTTTTTACTGCCGTCCAGCGGTAACAGCATAGACAGTACGGGTTTGCCGAAGCCTTTCATCAGTTCTTCCGGCACTCGAGAGAAATCGTCTTTTTTTTCGACATAAAGATATGTCCGATCGCGTTTGGTACTTCTGTAGATCACACAAAACATTTTTTTTACTCTATTTTCGCCAGCGAGTGGCTTGCCTGAATATAAGCTGGACTATAACATGCCTGATGTACTTCGGAATATCGTCCCACAATTGTGGGGATTGAAACTGAATTGAGTAAGGTCAGGATGTCAAACACGCCAATCGAGTTAAAGGGTAGCAGTTTTACCTTATCTGTGGTTCATTTGCATGATGCACAACCTGAGGTTATTCGCCAGGCTCTGGAAGATAAAATCGCCCAGGCTCCCGCATTCTTAAAGAATGCCCCGGTGGTCGTTAACGTCGCCAGTCTCGATGGTTCCGCCAACTGGAAGAAAGTACAACAGGCCGTCACCGCAACCGGCCTGCGCGTGGTGGGTATCAGCGGCTGTAAAGATGAAGCGTTAAAAGCTGACATTGAGCGTGCTGGCCTGCCCTTGCTGACCGAAGGGAAAGAAAAGATTGCCAGAGCGCCGAAAGCCGCGCCCCTTGAGCCCGTGGTCGTTGCCGCGCCGGATGTTAGCCCGGTCACAAAAACGCGTTTAATTGATACCCCGGTCCGTTCCGGCCAGCGCATTTATGCGCCAAACTGTGACTTGATTGTGACCAATCACGTCAGCGCCGGTGCAGAACTGATAGCAGATGGTAATATTCATATTTACGGCATGATGCGTGGTCGTGCGCTGGCTGGTGCAAGTGGCGATCGTGATGCACAAATATTTTGTACTAACCTGGTAGCAGAGCTTGTTTCTATTGCGGGCGAGTACTGGCTGAGTGAGCAGATCCCAGCCGATTATTATGGAAAAGCGGCTCGCCTCAATCTGGCGAGTGGTGCGCTCTCCGTTCAATCTTTGAATTAAGCCCTTTTAACAAGGAAATCCTTTATGGCACGCATTATTGTTGTTACATCGGGTAAAGGGGGCGTTGGTAAGACCACGTCCAGCGCGGCCATCGCCACGGGTCTGGCCCAAAAGGGAAGAAAAACCGTCGTTATTGATTTCGACATCGGCCTGCGTAACCTTGACCTGATCATGGGCTGCGAGCGCCGCGTTGTGTACGATTTCGTTAACGTTATTCAGGGCGATGCCACGCTGAATCAGGCGCTTATCCGTGATAAACGCACTGAACAGCTCTATATCCTGCCGGCTTCACAAACCCGCGATAAAGACGCCCTGACCCGCGAAGGCGTGGCCAAAGTGCTGGAAGATCTGAAAAACATGGACTTCGAATTTATCGTTTGTGACTCCCCGGCAGGCATCGAGACCGGCGCGCTGATGGCGCTGTACTTTGCTGACGAAGCGGTTATCACCACCAACCCGGAAGTTTCCTCGGTGCGTGACTCAGACCGTATTCTCGGCATTCTGTCGTCGAAATCACGCCGCGCTGAAAACGGCGAAGAGCCGATTAAAGAGCATTTATTGCTGACCCGCTACAACCCTGGCCGCGTCAATAGGGGCGATATGCTGAGCATGGAAGACGTGCTCGAAATTCTGCGCATTCCTCTGGTTGGGGTTATCCCGGAAGACCAGTCGGTGCTGCGCGCGTCCAACCAAGGCGAGCCGGTTATTCTTGACGGTGAATCTGACGCGGGTAAAGCCTACGCCGATACCGTGGAACGCCTGCTCGGAGAAGAACGCCCTTTCCGCTTCATTGAAGAAGAGAAGAAGGGTTTCCTGAAACGCCTGTTCGGAGGATAAGTTATGGCATTACTCGACTTTTTTCTGTCACGAAAAAAGAACACCGCCAACATCGCGAAAGAGCGTTTACAGATTATTGTTGCTGAGCGTCGCCGGAGCGATGCAGAACCGCATTACCTGCCTCAGCTGCGCAAAGACATTCTCGACGTGATTTGCAAGTACGTGCAAATCGATCCGGAAATGGTCAGCGTTCAACTTGAGCAGCGGGATGGGGATATTTCAATTCTGGAGCTGAACGTCACGCTCCCGGAAGCGGAAGAAGCCAGTAAGTCGGCCTGAATAAAAAGCCCCCTGTATTTACAGGGGGCTTTATTTTTACGCAGTCACTTAACGTTTATTAAGATCTTTCTCGTTGCACTCCGCTAATATATTTCAACCTGAGAATAATACTGTAATTATTCCCAGGTCATATAAGCAATCAGTATTCCGCCAGTAATTTCGTTAACGCTTCTGCCATTAATTCTGCCCGCCAGCCGCTAATTAATTCCGGCATCACGTTCTGTGGCTTCAATTTCCAGTGCCAGTTTAACAGCTGATTGATTTGACGACGGGAGGCCAATAATTCGGCACTCAGCCCCTGGGCCTCACTCACCTCCTGCACCAGCGCTTTAATTGCCTTAAACACTTTACGGTAACCCGGCATATCCACCAGGTTTTGCAGCGGCTGGGGCAGCTCGCTTTCAGGCAGCGCCTGTGCCTCCGCAACCAGCGCGATAAGCGTTTTACCGTGGAAACGGATTTCACTGCCGCTCAGGCCAAGCGAATCCAGTTCCCCGAGAGAGCCAGGCATATATCTCGCCACCTGCCACAGGTTTTCTTCACGAACGACAAAATTCACCGCCATATCGCGCTCACGCGCTTTACGCAGGCGCCACGAGGCCAGTTTCTTCAGGCAGGCCAGCTGACGGGTGCGAAGCTGCCACGCGTTGCCAATTTCACGCCAGGCCTCTTCCGGGTCGAGCTGGTCACGGCGGCGGGAACACATCAGTTGGCACTCGTCTAAAGCCGCGTTGATCCAGCCGGCCGCTTCGGTCTCGGCCATCAGCTTTTCAGCGATAGGCAAGAGATAGAGCACGTCTGCCGCCGCATATTCGCACTGCCGCTCGGTGAGCGGACGTGCAAGCCAGTCGGTGCGGGATTCACTTTTATCCAGCGCAATACCGGTGTAGGACTCAACGATGGTGGCAAAGCCGCAGGACAGCGGGCGGCCGGTAAACGAAGCCAGAATCTGGGTATCGATAAACGGATCGGGCAGCATGCCAAAAGCATTAAGGAAGACTTCAAGATCCTCACTACCCGCGTGCAGATATTTGATGGTATCAGGATCCTGCAGCAACGCCTTAAACGGCGACCAGTCGCTAATGGCTAAGGGATCGATCAGCGAAGCCTGCTGGCCATCATAAAGCTGGATCAGCCCCAGCTGAGGGTAATAGGTTCGCGTACGGACAAATTCGGTGTCCAGCGCCAGCGCGGGGAACTGACGAGCGGCCTGGCAAACGGCGGCCAGCCCTTCATCGGTGGTAATCATCTGGTAAGTCAAATTCAGTTCTCTTAGGTTGCGCCCATAAAAAATGCCGGCGAACCGGCATCAGGACGAGTGACTTGGAGCTCAGGCGTTATTGTTGCCTGTCTTGCCTGCTTCGTCACGCAGTTCTCGTCGTAAAATTTTCCCGACGTTGGATTTTGGCAATTCCGTACGGAATTCTACCAGTTTCGGCACCTTATAGCCGGTTAACTGGCGGCGGCAGAAGGCGATAAGCGCTTCTTCCGTCAGAGCAGGATCTTTCTTCACGACGAAGATTTTCACGTGCTCGCCGCTTACGCCGGCTGGAACGCCCACTGCCGCCACTTCCAGAACGCCTTCGTTCTGCATCACCACGTCTTCAATTTCGTTGGGATAAACGTTAAAACCGGAAACAAGGATCATGTCTTTTTTACGGTCAACGATGTTCATAAAGCCTTCGTCGTTCATCACCGCAATGTCGCCGGTGCGCAGCCAGCCGTCTTTCAGAATTTCATCGGTCTCTTTCGGGCGCTGCCAGTAGCCCAGCATCACCTGAGGCCCTTTAACGCAAAGCTCACCGGGCTCGCCCGGAGGAACTTCATTGCCTTCATCATCAATCAGCTTCACATCGGTAGACGGCACCGGCAGGCCAATAGAGCCGCTGTGGTAATCCATGTCATGCGGATTCGCGCTGACCAGCGGCGCGCACTCCGTCAGGCCGTAGCCTTCCAGCAGGAAGCGCCCGGTTAATTTTTCCCAACGTTCAGCCACGGCGTGCTGAACCGGCATGCCGCCGCCCGCGGAGAGGTGCAGGCTTGAGAAGTCCAGCTGCTGAAACTCTTTGTTGTTCAGCAAGGCGTTAAACAGCGTGTTCACGGCGGTCATGGCGGTGAAAGGATATTTCGCCAGTTCCTTTACCAGGCCGGGAATGTCGCGCGGGTTGGTAATCAGCAGGTTCTGACCGCCCATATCGATAAACAGCAGGCAGTTAATGGTCAGGGCAAAAATATGGTAGAGCGGCAGCGGGGTGACCACCAGCTCCTTGCCTTCATGCAGCAGCGGGCTATAGGCTGCCCTCACCTGCTCAAGGTTGGCCAGCATGTTGCGGTGCGTCAGCATCGCGCCCTTCGCCACGCCGGTCGTGCCGCCGGTGTACTGCAGGAAGGCCAAATCGTCGTTGATAATTTCAGGCTTGATGTACTGCATGCGGTAGACGCTTTGCAGCGCGCGGCGGAAGGAGATAGCGTTTGGCAAATGGTATTTAGGCACCAGCCGCTTGATGTATTTGACGACAAAGTTAACCAACGTGCCTTTCGGGCCGGAGATCTGGTCTCCCAGGCGGGTCAGGATCACGTGCTTCACTTGGGTTTTATCGACCACTTTTTCCAGCGTGTGGGCAAAGTTCGACACGATGACAATCGCGCTGGCTCCGCTGTCGTTCAGCTGGTGCTCCAGCTCGCGTGGGGTATAAAGCGGGTTAACGTTAACCACCACCATTCCGGCACGCAGTATGCCAAAGAGCGCCACCGGGTACTGCAGCAGGTTGGGCATCATCAGCGCAACGCGGTCGCCTTTTTTCAGCCCCAGGCCCTGCTGGAGGTAAGCGGCGAATGCACGACTGCGCTCTTCCAGCTTACGGAAGGTCATCACCTCCCCCATATTGATAAACGCAGGCTTATCGGCATAGCGAGTGACGGCCTGTTCAAACATATCAACCAGGGATTGATAGCGATCGGGATTTATTTCAGCCGCAACGTCGGCCGGGTAGCGGTTAAGCCAAACCTTATTCAAGGATCCACCTCTGAAATTATTATTTGTCGTCATCACAACCCCAGGCTACACATTTCGTTAACATAATATTAACTCAGCGTACCAGTTTATTAATTAACCTGATTAAAGGTTGCGAAGCGCATCACTAAATTTTTTCATCCGTCCTGGATAAAAACAAACAGCGGCCAGGCCGCTGTTTGAAAATATTAAAAAACAACAGATTATTCGGTTACGACGGTTTGTACCTGTGCGGGTCCCGGATTATACCAGCCGCCCCACATATCATAGTGATGACGGTACGGGTACGGGCCGCCCCAGAACCACGGATCTATGGGCTGCGGCGGCATCACGACCTGCTGAACCACGTTCCAGCGCTTATACCCTGTCGCCTGCATGGTCATGAATTTATACGGTGTCTGGCCAATTTTACCTTCTGCGGTGCCGGTGATTGGCCCCACAACGGTGACTAGCTGATTACGAAAATCAACCGGGTCCAGGAAACCGTTCACGTCGGCATAAATACGCCCGTGAGAAGGTTCATTCAGCGCCGGGCGGGCACCTTCGTCCAGGCTGACGGTGGCAATCTCCAGGCGAGTTTTGCCCTTCAGGTTATCCACGTTCACCACCCGGCCGCCAAAACGCGCTTCCTGCCCAACGTAAAGCTGGGGAGCATTCATGACGACCGTCAGATCCTGCTGCGGCGTCGCCGAGGTTCCTTTGATGGCGTCCGGCACGCTCACGCAGCCGCTCAGCACCAACGCCGCGGCGGCTGCAAGCAGCCAGCTGCATTTTTTGACATTACAAACAGCCATACCTCATCTCCTTAACCTCCACTCCGTTCGGAGCGGTGGGTATTACTCTCTGCCAGGAAGCTTTTTCCAGGTGACTTCATTGCGCAGGTAGACCGGTTCAGCGTGTTCCACGGCGACGGTTTTTCCGGCGTTAAAAGCCTGCAGCGCCAGCGGCAGCATGTCTTCTGCTTCGGGCAGCGTGGTTTCGCCGTCCTGCAACAGAAGCCCGCTATCCTGCGCCATATCAGGCCAGGCCTGCCAGCCTGTACCGACTGTAGTCCAGCTGCCGCTCAGTTGCTTCAACCGTCCCGCAACGCCTTCCGGCTTCAGTACGGCTTCGGTTTCTTCGCCATGCCACACGCCCCGATCGTCACGCTGATATTCGGCCCAGTAGACTTCGCCCATACGAGCATCTATGGCGGCCAGTACGCGGGTTGCCCCGGTACGACGCCATGCCCCCTGCGCCATCGTCGCAAGCGTTGAGACGCCGATCATTGGCAGCTCAGCACCCAGCGCCAGCCCTTGCGCAATGCCGATACCAATTCGCACGCCGGTAAAACTGCCCGGCCCACGCCCGTAGGCAAGTGCGTTCACATCAGACAAAGTAATCTCGCCCTGGTTCAGGATGTCCTTCACCATGGGCAAAATTCTTTGCGTATGCTCGCGCGGGCAGAGTTCGAAATGGGCGTAGGACGCCGCGTCGTTTTGCAGAGCAACAGAACAGGCTTCTGTTGCGGTATCGATGGCTAAAATTCGCATGGGCTTGCCAACCTCTGGCGGAGATAAGGTCAAAAAACGGCGCGCATCATACCATAGCCTGGCACAAATTACTGCGCGCCTGAGGCATTGAGGAACTCAACTGCCCGATTTATATCCCGGGTACGCGGCGTTGGCGGCAGGCTGTTCAGGAAAACAGCGCCATAAGGCCGCATCACCAGCCGGTTATCGCAGATAACCAATACCCCACGGTCTTCCACATCTCGTATCAGGCGGCCGACGCCCTGCTTGAGGGTAATCACCGCGTCGGGCAGCTGCACCTCGTCAAACGGGTCGCCGCCGCGGATACGGCAATCCTCCATTCGGGCCTTGAGCAGCGGATCGTCCGGGGAGGTAAAGGGCAGCTTGTCGATGATGACCAGGGATAACGTGTCGCCACGCACGTCAACGCCTTCCCAGAAGCTGCTGGTCGCCACCAGCAGGGCATTACCGGCCTCAACAAACTGCTGTAGCAATTGCCCCTTGCTGGTCTCCCCCTGCAGAAGCACGGGAAGCGTCATGGTGGCACGGAACTGTTCCGCCAGCTCACGCATCATGGCGTGGGAGGTACAAAGCATAAAGCAGCGCCCGTTGTTGGCTTCAATAAGCGGGCGAAGCAGGTTTGCCAGGTGACGGCCAGCATGGGGTTGATTTGGGGTTGGCAGTCCTCTCGGCACGCACAGCAGCGCCTGCTTAGCGTAATCAAACGGACTGGCAAGCAGCAGCGTTTCCGCCTCGTCGATACCCAGTCGCTCGGTGAAGTGGCTCATTTTGTCATTCACCGCAAGCGTGGCCGAGGTAAAGACCCAGCAGCCCGCTTTTTCACGGATAACGTCCTTAAACTTGTCGGCCACGGACAGCGGCGTCAGGGCCAGCGTGAAGTGGCGGGCGTTGCATTCATACCAGTAGCTGTAGCCCGGCTGGTTAATCTCTTTCAGCCTTTTGATGCGTCCACGGTAAATCACCGCGCGTTCAAAAGCAGCATCCAGCAGCGCAGAGCGGCCAAGGGAAAGTTTCGCCACGTCGTAGCAGAGCTCAAGGGCATCATCAAGCAGCAGCAGTGAACGCTGGATATTGGCGTCGGCAAGCAGCTCCCGTAAATTACCGCAGTAGCCCGGGTCGCCTATTTGCAGGCGAAAATCCTGCGTACGCTGGGCAAGGCTGTCGGCGCTTTTTTGCAGCTGCTGGGCGTCCCGCACCTCTGTGCGATAGGCAATAGAAATGTCTTTGGCGAGATCAAGCAGCTGGCGGCTGGAGATCGACTGGCCAAAATACTGGCTGGCAATGTCAGGGATCTGATGAGCTTCATCGAAAATGGTAACCTCGGCCTCAGGGATCAGCTCGGCAAAGCCGCTCTCTTTGACCACCATATCGGCAAGATAGAGATGGTGGTTCACTACCACTACGTCAGCATCCATCGCCTTCTTACGCGCCTTCACCACAAAACAGTCCTGATATTGTGGGCAATCCTGCCCCAGGCAATTATCGTTGGTACTGGTGACCATTGGCCAGACGGTGGAATCTTCGGCGACGGTGCCACAGGTACTGATATCGCCATCCACGGTTTCACTGGCCCAGCCGCGCAGATGCATCACGTCGCTTAACGCCTGCACGGGCAGGTCGCCGCCTGCCAGCGACTGCTGCTCCAGCCTTTCCAGGCAAAGGTAGTTAGAGCGACCTTTCAGTAATGCCACCCGCCCGGTAAATTTCAGCGCGCGAGAGATAGTGGGTAGATCGCGGGAAAACAGCTGATCCTGCAGCGCTTTCGAGCCGGTAGAAATAATGACTTTTTTGCCAGAACGCAGCGCGGGGGCAAGATAAGCGTAAGTTTTCCCTGTGCCGGTGCCGGCCTCTACCACCAGCTCTCCTCCGGCTTTAATCGCCCGGGTTACCGCCTCCGCCATTTCACGCTGCGCCTCACGCGGCCGGAAACCGGGAATGACCTGAGCCAGTTGGCCGTCTGCTGCAAAATCGTCCGTCACGTTACCCCCTGGTTAAATTGCCAGTGATTATGTCAGCCCCGGCCAGGTTTATCCAGCAAGCCGGTGGAACCGTGAGTCGGATTGTGGCAGGCTGTGCCGCACATATCGTTTGTTGTTAAGGAGTTGTCATGAGTATTGCGCGTATAAAACCCGAAGCCCGCTGGTCTGATGCTGTTATCCATAACCAGACCGTGTACTACACTGGCGTGCCTGAAAACCTGGATGCCGATGCCTACCAGCAGACGGCAAATACCCTTGAGCAGATAGACACCCTGCTGGCTGAACTTGGTAGCGATAAGACACGCATTCTGGATGCCACCATTTTCCTGCCGGACGGCGAGGACTTTGCGGCGATGAATAAAGCGTGGGATGAGTGGGTTGTGGCGGGTAAAGCGCCGGTACGCTGCACCGTACAGGCTAAATTGATGAACCCGCGTTACAAAGTGGAAATCAAAATCATCGCAGCGGTGTAACGCAGAGCCGTTGAGGCCCGGCTAGTCCTGCGGGTCTTCCTCTCCGTCGTCGTCTTCATCTTCAAACCGTGCGACGACGTTACCGCCGGTATGGGAGGCACGGATCTCACTGGCAACCAGGGCGATAGCTTCGCCGCTGCTCATGCCATCGGCCATCAGTTCATGAATACGCTCGACGGCCTGCTGCTGCTGCTCGTGACTAAGCGCCGGTAATCCTGAAATCATTTTGAACTCCTGTTACAGTGCTGAAGCCGCTACTTTACTCTGCTCCTGACGATGCTACCAAGATGAATGTTATAACCACTCCCGTTTTTTGCGAACTCCACTGGCAGCCCGACGCTATTCAGCATTATTTCCGCCCGATTTCAGGCCAGCCGTGGGCCATGCTGCTTCACTCGGGGTTTGCCGAGCACCCCCATAACCGTTTCGACATTATGGTCGCCAACCCGCTGGCTACGCTTGTCACGCGAGGGCAGGAGACCGTAATTGAGCGCGACGGCAATTTGACCTACCACGAGGATTGCCCGCTCGGGCTGCTGCAGCAAACGCTGGATAGTTATGCCCTGCCGGCAACGCCCGATCCTGACCTCCCCTTCTGCGGCGGTGCGCTGGGGTTGTTTGGCTACGATTTGGGGCGCCGTCTTGAAAAACTGCCCGCAACAACAAAGCAGGACTTAACCACGCCCGATATGGCCGTTGGTATCTATGACTGGGCGCTGATCGCTGACCATCAGCTTCAGCGCCTGACGCTGGTCTGCCGTGGCGATCTTGCGACCCGTCTGGCCTGGCTTAATGCACTAAAACCACAGAAACCTGTTCAGCGTTTCAGGCTCACCAGCGAGTGGCGTGCCAATATGTCACGCGAAGCGTATGGCGAGAAATTCCGCCAAATTCAGGCCTACCTGAGAAGCGGTGACTGCTACCAGGTCAATCTTGCCCAGCGTTTTAGCGCGAGCTATCAGGGCGACGAATGGCAGGCTTTTGAGGCGTTAAATCAGGCTAACCGGGCGCCATTCAGCGCTTTTATTCGGCTTCCCGAAAGCTGCATGCTTAGTCTTTCACCTGAACGCTTCGTGCTGCTTAAAGGAAAACAAATCCAAACGCGACCGATTAAGGGCACCCTGCCTCGTCTGGCCGATCCTGAAGCCGATGCCGCACAGGCAATTCAGCTGGCAAACTCCGCTAAAGATCGCTCAGAAAACCTGATGATTGTTGATTTACTCCGTAACGACATTGGCCGGGTGGCGGTGCCGGGCAGCGTCCGGGTCCCGGAGCTGTTTGTGGTTGAACCTTTCCCCGCCGTTCATCATCTGGTGAGCACGATTACCGCCGAACTTCCCGAGACGCTCAGCGCCTGCGATTTGTTAAAGGCAACGTTCCCCGGCGGGTCGATTACCGGTGCGCCAAAGGTGAGAGCGATGGAAATAATCGAAGAGCTGGAGCCGCAGCGGCGCAACGCATGGTGCGGCAGCATCGGCTACATTAGCTTCTGCGGAAATATGGATACCAGCATCACCATCCGCACGCTAACCGCCGAAGGCGGAAAATTATACTGTTCTGCCGGTGGCGCGATTGTCGCCGACAGCAACGAAGCGGCGGAATATCAGGAAACGTTTGATAAAGTTAACCGTATTCTGCCCCTACTGGAGAGTTAATGCATGGCCGTTTCGTCCCTGACGCTGAATGATTTCCTCACCCGCTTTCAACTACTGCGCCCGGCAGAAAGCGGGCCGGTGAGCAATAAGCGCCAGGCGGCAGTGCTGGTTCCTATCGTCAGACGCCCTCAGCCCGGGCTATTGCTCACCCAGCGTTCCATTATGCTACGCAAACACGCAGGCCAGGTGGCTTTTCCCGGCGGCGCGGTGGATAACACCGACAGTTCACTGATTGCCGCCGCGCTGCGTGAGGCCCAGGAAGAAGTCGCTATTCCCCCTGACGCCGTCGAGGTTATCGGAACTCTTCCCCCGGTGGACAGCGTGACCGGGTTCCAGGTCACGCCCATTGTCGGCATTATTCCGCCCGATTTACCGTGGCGCGCCAGCGAAGATGAAGTGTCGGCGGTCTTTGAGATGCCGCTTGCCGAAGCGCTTCGCCTCGGACGCTACTATCCTTTAGACATTCATCGCCGCGGCAACGCGCACCGAGTCTGGCTTTCCTGGTATCAACGCTATTTTGTCTGGGGCATGACGGCGGGCATTATTCGTGAACTTTCTTTACAAGTGGATAGCGATCCAGCCGACACTTTACAACGCTGACAATGGCTATATTTAAGAGATAGAAAGGCCATAAATCACCTGCTATTAGGTGGTTTATGGTTAAGCATTAGTTTAATTCATGTGAATAGTTTCCTGGTGGAACCAATAAATTTTTAAACTAGCGCTTAGCCATTTCAAAGCATCATGTTCCATGAAACAGGGTGCTATCAGAGGAGTTTTAGAGTGATTAGCATATTCGACATGTTCAAGGTCGGCATCGGGCCATCCAGCTCCCATACCGTCGGGCCAATGAAGGCCGGGAAACAGTTTGTCGACGCACTGATCGAGCAAGGGCTGCTGGACAGTACCACCCGCATCGCGGTGGACGTCTATGGTTCCCTTTCCCTGACGGGGAAAGGCCACCATACCGATATCGCGATTATCATGGGTCTGGCGGGCAACCAGCCGGATAACGTGGATATAGACTCTATTCCTGCTTTCATCCGCGACGTGGAAACCCGCGGCCGCTTGCTTATCGCTCAGGGCCGCCATGAAGTCGATTTCCCGCAGGATAACGGCATGCGTTTTCGAAGCGACAACCTGCCGCTGCATGAAAACGGCATGCAGATCCACGCTTACAACGGCGATAAAGAGATCTACAGCAAGACTTACTACTCCATCGGCGGCGGCTTTATCGTTGATGAGGAGCACTTTGGTAAGGACGCGGTAAGCGAAGTCTCAGTGCCTTATCCGTTCCATTCCGCGCAGGAGATGCTGCAGCACTGTAAGGACACCGGGCTTTCCGTGTCCGGCATGGTGATGCAGAACGAGCTGGCGCAGCACAGCCGCCGGGAAATCGAAGACTACTTCGCTAATATCTGGCAGACCATGCGTGCCTGTATTGACCGTGGAATGAACACCGAAGGCGTCTTGCCTGGCCCACTGCGTGTGCCCCGCCGTGCATCTGCCCTGCGCCGTATGCTGGTTTCCAGCGACAAGCTCTCCAATGACCCGATGAACGTGGTTGACTGGGTGAATATGTTTGCGCTGGCGGTAAACGAAGAGAACGCCGCCGGTGGACGCGTAGTGACGGCACCGACCAACGGCGCCTGCGGTATTGTCCCGGCGGTTTTAGCCTACTACGACCACTTTATCGAGCCGGTTACGCCAGACACCTGGATCCGTTACTTCCTGGCTTCCGGTGCCATCGGCGTGCTCTACAAGATGAACGCGTCCATCTCTGGCGCAGAAGTCGGCTGTCAGGGTGAGGTTGGCGTAGCCTGCTCAATGGCGGCAGCCGGCCTTGCGGAAATACTGGGCGCAAGCCCGGAGCAGGTTTGCGTCGCGGCGGAAATCGGCATGGAACACAACCTTGGCCTGACGTGTGACCCGGTTGCCGGGCAGGTTCAGGTACCGTGCATCGAGCGTAATGCTATCGCGTCGGTGAAGGCGATTAACGCCACCCGCATGGCGATGCGCCGTACCAGCGCACCTCGCGTCTCGCTCGATAAGGTTATTGAAACTATGTACGAGACCGGAAAGGACATGAACGCCAAATACCGCGAAACCTCGCGAGGCGGCCTGGCCATCAAGGTCCAGTGCGACTAATCCGTCATACAAAGCGCCGCTCACGCGGCGTTTTGTTTACTGACGAACAGCCGAAAAACGTGGTTTCGCCGAATTGAGGTCATCCAAATAACATTATTCATTGTTTTTATAAGGCCACAGTGACCGCTTTTGTAAGCAATGAACGTTATCAGCGCCGTGAATTCGGCGTTTTTTATCTTATGCATTTTTATTTTTTTGCCACCCTGATATGTCACTACACTTTGATGATAACGTTACGCCTCACTTCTTGCGGCGAGAAACAGGGACACAGGGATGCAAACGGCACAGCGGATTATTTCTGACTATCGCCGCAGGCGAGTTATTGTCTGCGCTGCGCTCGCCATTTTAGTTTTAATCGTCACGCTTAGCGTCAGATACGCCATCGAGCGCAATCTTAACGAGCACCGCGTCGTCCAGTTTAACCAGCGTATTATTACCACCCTCGATACCCTGCTCGCCCCGCTGAATACCGTTAGCGACGACATTATGCAGCTCGTCGGCACCTCGTGCGATGATGCCCAGTTAAAAATCCGCGAACATGCGGCAAAAATGCAAACGGTGCGTGCTATTGGGTTAATTAAAGACGGTATTCTT
This sequence comes from Cedecea sp., assembly GCF_036500665.1. Taxonomy (NCBI): domain Bacteria; kingdom Pseudomonadati; phylum Pseudomonadota; class Gammaproteobacteria; order Enterobacterales; family Enterobacteriaceae; genus Cedecea; species Cedecea sp. The sequence goes on along the minus strand of NZ_DASYBS010000042.1, from coordinate 167,094 downwards.
TACTGCTCCAGTATTTATGGTTCCCGCAATGTGGGTATTCACCAGCTCCATACGCGCCTGCCGTCCCCTGAACCACTATTATTCTTGTCGCGTGACAGCTCGCTGCTGAAAGGCACGCCGGTACTTATCTTCTGGCGTCCTCAGTCCGGAAAAACCAATGACGGCGTCATGCAGATTGTCAATATACAGATGCTTACCGGCCTGCTGCTCAAGCCTGAACATCCCTGGGTTACGCGGGCAGTGCTCAACGTCGGGGACGATCATCTTGAGTACGGTTCCGGTCTGCTGGCAAAGGTTAAGATCGAAGACGATCGGGTTGTTCAGGTAATGGCATCGAAGCTTTATCCCTATTCCATCAGCGCCATTGGTCCATCTGCCGACCAACTGACGCTGCAAAACTTACCGGCACAGCTTCCACTGGCTTTACTGCTCAGCATGCTGTTGGGCTACATTGCCTGGCTCGCTACCGCCAACCGAATGAGCTTTTCCTGGGAGATAAACCTCGGTCTCGCCGCCCGGGAATTTGAAGTTTTTTGCCAGCCGCTGGTCAGCGCCAGAAATTTACACTGCGTTGGCGTGGAGCTGCTGCTTCGCTGGAATAATCCCCGTCAAGGCTGGATTTCCCCTGATGTGTTTATTCCCCTGGCGGAGCAGCAGCAGCAAATCGCCCCGCTCACGCGCTTCGTGCTGGATGAAATGGTGCGTAACCTTGACATTTTCCCCAAAACAGCCGGTTTTCATATCGGCCTTAACGTTGCCGCAAGCCATTTTCACGATGGAGCCATTATTCATGACCTGAAACGTTACTGGTTCCCGGCTAACCCTAAACAAAAGTTAACGCTTGAACTTACCGAGCGAAATGCCTTACCGGCAGTAGACCACAGCGTAGTACAGGAGCTACACCAGCTCGGTATTGACCTTGCGATAGATGATTTCGGCACCGGACACAGTTCGCTTGCCTATCTGGAAATGCTCAATCCCAACGTTCTGAAGATAGACAAATCCTTTACCGCCGCCATCGGTACGGACGCGGTTAACTCAACGGTAACGGATATTATTATTGCCCTTGGGCAAAGGCTGGGTATCAATTTGGTTGCTGAAGGGGTGGAAACACAAGAGCAGGCAGAATATCTGCGGCATAACGGTGTGACGGTGCTACAGGGCTTTTTATTCGCAAAACCGATGCCGCTACGGGATTTTGCTCACTGGCTCGAGGGCAACACCCCGCCACCCCCTCGCCATGAAGACCGGGCTATCCCGGCCTTCCCGATGCGCTAATTTACTCTTCTTCATCCTCGTGTGGGGAACGTTCTTTTTCCACACGAACCAGATCGACACGGTAATCGTTCGCTTCAACTATCTGAATACGCAGCGGCGGCACGTCGATAACGTCTCCCACTTTCGGGATATGACCCTTTACCGAAATGACCAGACCGGCTATGGAAGCGATGTCTTCTTCATTGTGCATCAGACGATGAATGTCCAGACGCTGCTGCAGTGCGTGCAGGTCAGTTGAGCCTTTCACCAGCCAGCCTTCGCCGTCGCGCACGATCTCCGGGGTTTCATCCGCATCCGGGAATTCACCCGCAATCGCTTCCAGTACGTCCAGCGGCGTGACCAGCCCCTGCACCACGCCAAATTCGTTGTTAACGATAACGAAGCTGCCGCGAGCGCGGCGCAGCACGCCGAGCAGGTTAATGGGATCCAACGTTTCCGGCACCACAATAGCCGGTGACTGCGCAGCCATGGCCGCCACATCAACACCTTCGTCCAGAGCAACCAGCAGCTCTTTAGCGCGAACGACGCCAATGATTTCGTCCAGCTCACCGCGGCAAACCGGGAACAGGCTGTGCGGCGACGTCAGAAGTTGTTCGCGGATTTCCGGAACACTTTTCACCGCATCCACCCATGAGATCTCACCGCGCGGCGTCATGATGCTGCGCAGAGAACGAGAGGCCAGCGTCAGCACGCCATTGATCATGTAGCGTTCTTCTTCAGCAAAAGATTCGGCCTCAATAGGCGTCATGGCTTTGCTGTCTTCGCTACTTTGCAAACGCTCCTGACGTTTGCCGCTCATCATGCGCAGAATTGCATCAGCGGTACGGGCACGTAGCGGCTGACGTGACTGATGGCGAATAAAGTTACGGCGCGCGATCTGGTTAAACAGCTCGATGATGATCGAGAAGCCAATTGCCGCGTACAAATAACCTTTCGGAATATGGAAACCAAAGCCTTCGGCAACCAGGCTCAGACCAATCATCAGCAGGAAGCTCAGGCAGAGCACAACCACGGTAGGATGCTGATTAACAAAGTTAGTCAGCGGCTTCGAGGCCAGCAGCATCACCCCCATAGCAATGACGACCGCGGCCATCATTACCGGCAGATGATTTACCATCCCCACTGCGGTAATCACCGCATCCAGCGAGAAAACGGCGTCGAGCACTACAATCTGCAACACGACCACCCAGAAGCTGGCATAGCCTTTACCGTGCCCGTCATCGTGTTGGCGGTTTTCAAGCCGCTCGTGCAACTCCGTGGTGGCTTTAAACAGCAGGAAGATCCCCCCCACCAGCATAATCAGGTCACGACCTGAGAACGTGAAGTCCGCGATACTGAACAGCGGCGTCGTCAGCGTGACCAGCCAGGAGATCAGCGACAGCAGCCCCAGACGCATAACCAGCGCCAGCGAAAGGCCTATCAGGCGGGCCTTATCACGCTGCTTCGGCGGCAGCTTGTCCGCCAGGATGGCGATAAACACCAGGTTATCAATACCCAGTACGATTTCCAGCACGACCAGCGTCAGCAAACCGGCCCAGATTTGCGGGTCCATTAGCAGTTCCATGTTGGACTCCCGCTCAAGGTGCAGCAAATCGGCATTCCGTAGGTTACGGACGCAAAGTGGCTAGTGAATCGTATTTGCGGGCGTGAAACGCCGCTGAGAAGGGGGGATTTAGGCATCCCGGCAGTGAAAAGACGTCGGTGACGGTCCATAGGGTGGGCTACTGCCCGCTACTCCTGAAAGTGAATCGGACGCTAACATTATCAAAGGAAACCAGGGGTTGGCAAAGATTTACCTGACTTTGCAATTTTTTTGCAACTTACGCTGCCCCTATTTTACAGCGTAATTGCTTGAATAAGTAACAAAGTTGAATTACGGATCTTCATCACATAAATTATTTTTTCACTGTCTAAAATAATTCCGGCAAATGATGAGTTCTTTCTTGAACATATTATCTGAATCGATTCGCTAAAACCGATACCGATACACCACCGCACCCTTCGAGGGGTGACGTAATGACAAAAACAGGAGGTAGCAAGTGACTATTGCTATTGTCATAGGCACACATGGCTGGGCAGCGGAACAATTGCTGAAAACCGCCGAAATGCTATTAGGCGAACAAGAGAACGTTGGCTGGATAGATTTCGTCCCGGGTGAAAATGCTGAAACCCTGATCGAGAAATATAACGCACAGCTGGAGAAACTGGACACCAGCAAGGGCGTGTTATTCCTCGTGGATACCTGGGGTGGCAGCCCATTCAATGCGGCAAGCCGTATCGTTGTGGATAAAGAACATTACGAAGTGGTCGCCGGGGTCAATATCCCGATGCTGGTCGAAACCCTTATGTCGCGAGACGACAACCCGACCGTTGATGAGCTGGTTGCACATGCTGTCGAAACCGGCCGTGAAGGCGTGAAGGCACTGAAGGCCAAACCGGCAGAAAAAGCCGCCCCGGCCCCCACCGCGACGCCAAAGGCTACAGCACCGGCCAAACCGATGGGGCCAAACGACTATATGAAGATCGGTCTTGCACGTATCGACGACCGTTTAATTCATGGTCAGGTCGCTACCCGCTGGACGAAAGAAACCAACGTTACCCGCATCATCGTGGTCAGCGATGAGGTTGCGGCAGACACCGTCCGTAAGACCCTGCTGACTCAGGTAGCGCCGCCAGGCGTCACCGCGCACGTTGTTGACATCGCGAAAATGATCCGCGTTTACAACAACCCAAAATATGCTGGCGACCGCGTTATGTTGCTTTTCACTAACCCAACCGATGTCGAGCGCATTGTCGAAGGCGGCGTAAAAATCACCTCCGTTAATATCGGCGGTATGGCTTTCCGCCAGGGCAAAACGCAGGTCAACAACGCTATTTCCGTTGATGATAAAGATATTGAGGCCTTCAAAAAACTGAATGACCGCGGTATCGAACTCGAAGCGCGAAAAGTGTCTACCGATCAAAAACTGAAAATGATGGATCTGATCGCCAAAGTTAAATGATTGTCATCACTAATAATATTGCTCAGATTTCACACATAAGTCATCGTCAATAGGAGAAGTACAATGGAGATTACCACTCTTCAGATTGTGCTGGTGTTTGTCGTAGCCTGTATCGCCGGTATGGAGTCGGTGCTCGATGAATTTCAGTTCCACCGTCCGCTTATCGCCTGTACCTTAATCGGCGCCGTGCTCGGCGACATGAAAACCGGCATCATCATCGGCGGTACGCTGGAAATGATCGCCCTGGGCTGGATGAACATCGGTGCCGCCGTGGCCCCAGATGCCGCCCTCGCCTCAATTATCTCAACCATCCTGGTTATTGCCGGACACCAAAGCATCGGTGCAGGTATTGCCCTTGCCATTCCTCTGGCCGCTGCGGGCCAGGTACTGACTATTATCGTGCGTACTATTACCGTGGGCTTCCAGCACGCAGCGGATAAGGCGGCCAATAACGGCAACCTGACGGCGCTCTCTTGGATCCACGTCTCTTCGCTGTTCCTGCAGGCAATGCGTATCGCGATTCCAGCGGTTATCGTCGCCATCTCCGTAGGCACCAGCGAAGTCCAGAACATGCTGAACGCCATTCCTGAAGTGGTGACCAGCGGTCTGAACATCGCCGGCGGTATGATCGTGGTTGTCGGTTATGCGATGGTCATCAACATGATGCGCGCAGGCTACCTGATGCCGTTCTTCTACCTCGGTTTCGTTACCGCAGCGTTCACCAACTTCAACCTGGTTGCCCTGGGTGTGATTGGTGCAGTGATGGCTATCCTCTACATCCAGCTGAGCCCGAAATATAACCGTAGTGCGGGCGCACCGGCGCAGGCTGCCGCCGCTAACGATCTTGATAACGAACTGGACTAACAGGTGAGCGAAATGGTTGATTCCACTAAATTAGCGACTGAGAAGAAAATCACCCAGAGTGATATCCGTGGCGTATTCCTGCGTTCTAACCTGTTCCAGGGCTCATGGAACTTCGAACGTATGCAGGCGTTAGGCTTCTGCTTCTGTATGGTGCCGGTTATCAAACGCCTGTACCCGGAAAACAACGACGCGCGCCGTCAGGCCATCAAGCGTCATCTTGAGTTCTTTAACACCCACCCTTACGTTGCTGCCCCTGTACTTGGCGTTACGCTGGCGATGGAAGAGCAGCGTGCTAACGGCGCAGAGATCGATGACGGTGCCATTAACGGTATCAAAGTCGGCCTGATGGGTCCGCTGGCCGGCGTGGGCGACCCTATCTTCTGGGGCACCGTACGTCCGGTATTCGCCGCACTGGGGGCGGGTATCGCCATGAGCGGTAGCCTGCTTGGACCTCTGCTGTTCTTTATCCTGTTCAATGCAGTACGCCTGCTGACCCGCTATTACGGCGTGGCCTACGGCTACCGCAAAGGCGTCGATATCGTTAAGGATATGGGCGGCGGCTTCCTGCAAAAACTGACGGAAGGGGCGTCAATCCTCGGCCTGTTTGTCATGGGGGCGCTGGTAAACAAGTGGACGCACGTTAACATCCCGCTGGTGGTGTCAAAAATCACCGACCAGACCGGGGCCGTTAAAGTCACCACCGTGCAGACCATTCTTGACCAGCTGATGCCGGGCCTGGTACCGCTGCTGCTGACTTTCGCCTGTATGTGGCTGCTGCGCAAAAAAGTCAACGCGCTGTGGATCATTATGGGCTTCTTCGTCATCGGTATTGTGGGTTACGCTATCGGCCTGCTGGGTGTGTAATTTGTTCTACCAGCCGGGGGCTAAACGCCCCCGGCTTTTTTATCTTTAACGGGAGGTTTCATGACGCTGACGGATGCCGTGCTGGTTGTTTTCATCGGGCTGCTGCTCGCTTTTGCCATCTACGATGAATTCGTAATGGACAAAATCAAGGGCAAAACCTTACTTAAAATCACCCTGCTCCGCCGTAACCGCGTCGACAGCACTATCTTTGTTTTTCTGGTTGGCATTCTCATTTATAACAACGTCACCTCTCACGGCACCCCGCTGACAACATGGTTATTATCTGCTCTGGCGCTAATGGCCATTTATGTGTCATGGATAAGACAGCCTAAGTTATTGTTCAAAAGCCATGGTTTTTTCTTCGCCAATGTTTGGGTGGAATATAACCGTATTAAAGAGATGAATTTATCTGAGGATGGTGTGCTGGTGATGCAATTAGAGCAGCGTCGCTTATTGATACGGGTAAAAAATATTGACGATCTCGAAAAAATATACAATTTAATGGTTGTAACTCAATAAGTTATAATTATAGCAAAGTCTATATTATTGGTTTATTTTTCACCATATAAAACATAGCCTTTGCTATTTCATAAGATTTACATGCCTTTATTTTAACGTTTTATTTGCATATGCAGTTAAATGAAAATCGTTATCAACTAATTATCCGAAAAATAGAATTCAAAGATTGTTTTAATTTAAAAAAATATGTTAAGGTTGCGCCCGTCGTTGGGGAGTAGCCGATTTCTGCCATAGGCAGAGATGTACATGTCAACATACTCGTTATATCCGCAATTGAGATTAACGTGGCATGTACGCCTCAGAATTCTGAGTAGGCGAGACCATAGGCACGCGCCATCGTAAAGTTGGGGATGGTTTGCGTGTATATGGATATCCCCAACTGAGGCACAATGATGAATCTCTCCGCAACTATCCTCCTTGCTTTCGGCATGTCCATGGACGCATTCGCCGCTTCCATCGGTAAAGGTGCCACGCTCCACAAACCCAAATTTTCCGAAGCCCTTCGTACCGGCCTTATTTTTGGCGTTATCGAAGCAATTACTCCGCTCATCGGTTGGGGACTTGGCCTGCTGGCAAGCCAGGTCGTGCTCGAATGGAACCATTGGGTTGCCTTCATATTGCTGGTATTCCTTGGCGGGCGTATGGTACTGGAAGGTTTCCGCGGCACAAGTCAGGAAGACGCTCCGAAAATTCATCGCCACGGATTTTGGCTGCTGGTGACAACCGCGATTGCCACCAGTCTTGACGCCATGGCGGTCGGCGTCGGCCTCGCCTTCCTGCAGGTCAATATTATTCAGACGGCGTTGGCTATCGGCTGCGCTACCGCGATTATGTCAACACTTGGCATGATGGTTGGCCGCTTTATTGGCCCCATTCTGGGTAAACGCGCCGAAATTCTGGGCGGTATTGTCCTGATTGCTATTGGCTGCCAGATTATGTACAGCCACTTCGCTCCGTTTAACTGATCAGTCGCGCTGCCAGACACGCACCACAAAATCTGTTTCACAGCTAAACGCCGTTTCTGCCTTCAGCGCATCCCAGACTTCTGGGCGAGCGCGCCAGGCGAACGGCGTCATTTGCAACAGGGCAATGGCTTCATCACCCTGCAGGCTCATCGGCCAGGCGGGCTGAAGCGTTTGTTGTAGGGTAAAGCCAGGCATCGCTTCAACCTCTTCGCTATGCAGCATGACATCCTGATAAATCAACCCCTTTAGCTGCATCAAATGACGTGGCCCCGGCGTGGCCGTCACCACTACGCCGCCACGTTTCACGACTCGCGCCAGCTCTTCGGCCTTGCAGGGAGCAAAAATACGTACGATCGTGTCCATACTCTCATCGGCAAACGGCAGGCGATGGCTGGACGCCACGCAGAACTTAACCTCGCGGTAACGTTTGGCCGCGTAGCGAATCGCTACTTTTGAAACGTCCAGTCCCCAGGTCTCACCGCCCTTCTCTGCCACTACCGCTGCAAATCCCGCCGTGTAGTAACCTTCCCCACAGCCAATATCCAATAGCGCAGAGGGCGCCAGCGCTTTTAACAGCTGGCAAAGGGTATCTCGCAACGGTTGATAATGTCCGGCATCGAGAAATGCCCGGCGGGCCTGCATCATTTCCGCGCTGTCACCCGGGTCTTTCGAACGTTTATGCTGAACGGGCAGCAAATTGACATAACCTTCTTTGGCGATATCAAACTGATGCCCCTGAGGGCAGCGATAGCTGTTCGCATTGGCGCTTAGCACGGAATGGCAGAGTGGGCAAAGCCAGGACATAGAGAACTCCGGAGGCAATAAAGGGCGCAAGTGTAACGCCAAACGCCCCGTTTGCGAAACCGCTACATGGCGGCGTGGTCATTCTCCATTTTGTTCAGCACCATCATGCTGTTGTCTCCGGCGGGCAGTCCATCCGGCTCAATATTTTCGAGCCGTAAAACATCGCCCATGATTTGGCTGAAAACGGGGGCGGAAACCGCTCCCCCATAGTACTTGCCATTGGACGGGTCGTTAATCACCACCACCAGCGCATAGCGAGGATTGCTGGCCGGTGCCACACCCGCGGTGTAGGCAATGTACTGATCCACATATTTACCATCGGGGCCGATCTTTTTGGCCGTACCGGTTTTCACCGCCACGCGGTAACCATGCACCGCCGCCTTAACCCCGCCGCCGCCGGGCAGCGCCACGCTCTCCATCATGTGTTCCACTTCATGCACGATTTCTTCAGGCATCACCCTTTGCCCTTCCACCGGCGGATCAACGCGCGTGATGGACAGCGGGCGTGAAATACCGAAGCTACCGATAGTGGCGTAAACATGGGCCAACTGCAGCGGGGTCACCATCAGGCCATAGCCAAATGCAAAAGTGGCCCGATCCAGTTCCCCCCAGCGCTGACGCACCGGCAACAGGCCACGGCTTTCACCCGTCAGGCCGATGGCCGTTGGCACTCCAAAGCCAAATTTATGATAAGTGTCCCAAATATTCTGCACGGGCATTGCCAGTGACAGACGTGACACACCGGTATCACTCGATTTTTGCAACACGCCTGTCAGGGTCAGTTGCGGATAGTATCCAACGTCGCGGATGTTGTGCCCATCCAGAGTAAACGGGTGGGTATCTATAACGCTGTCAGGCCGGACAATTCCCTGCTGCAGCGCCGTCATCACTACCATCGGTTTAACCGTCGAGCCGGGTTCGAAGGTGTCGCTTATCGCGCGGTTACGGAAGTCGTCCAGCTTTGCATTATCGCGGTTATTCGGGTTAAAGGTTGGGTAGTTGGCCATCGCCAATACTTCACCGGTCTGCACATCGATGACCACCGCAGCACCGGACTCTGCTTTGTTCCAGGACACGGCGTTGCTAAGCGCATCTTCCGTGACGGTTTGCAGGCGTTCATCAATGCTGAGCTGAATGTTATGCGCGGGGCTGGCGGGGTTCTCGGTAATATTTTCCACTACGTGACCGTAGCGGTCTTTACGTACCAGGCGCTCGCCTTCTTTTCCGGTGAGCTGTTGATTGAAGCTTTTCTCGATCCCTTCGATGCCCTGATCGTCAATGTTGGTAAATCCTATCAGGTTCGCCCCTACCCGGCCCGCAGGATAAAAACGGCGGGACTCGTCACGCAGGGCGATGCCAGGGATATTTAGTTTGTCGATGTACTGTGCCTGCTGGGGGTCCAACTGGCGGGCAAGGTAGATAAAACGGCCGCGTTCGTTGCTGTGGATCTTTGTGGCAATGTCGCTGAGGGGAACATGCAGCGCGGAGGCCAGCGCTTGCCAACGGCTGTTAACCAGAACACCGCCCTTCTCCATCACCGTTTTCGGGTCAGCCCACACGGCTTCCACGGGGACGCTTACCGCCAGTGGCTTCCCGTTGCGGTCCTCAATCATGCCCCGGGGAACATCTATCGGCTCCTCACGCAGGGAACGCATGTCCTCCTGCTTAACCAGATTATCGGGAGAGATGATTTGCAGCCAGGCGATACGCCCAAGCAGGAAAACCAGACTGCCGGTGATGGCCACGCACAGCAGTCCAAAGCGCCACTGGATAAAATTACCGGTTAATGCGGGAACACCCTTCTTCACAACCACTCCTTGCACGGCCTAAGCGATTGAAAGATTTAACCAGAATCGGGCATTTTTACCGGGATAACAGTGCTAAAACCTTCGCAGCTTTGCAACAAGAGGCAACAAATGATTCAATTTGTTAATAACCTGCAAAGCATTAAATTGGCCGCAGACATGAAAAAGCCCCGTCGAGACGGGGCTTTTATCACAATTCGGCGTTATTCGCGCCTGAGCTCTAATCCAGAAGAATTAGATGGCAGTCACGTTAACTGCAGCAGGGCCTTTCTGGCCGTCCTGGATTTCGAATTCAACGTTCTGGCCTTCAGCCAGAGTTTTGAAGCCGTTACCCTGGATTGCAGAGAAGTGTACGAATACATCTTTGCTGCCGTCAGCTGGAGTAATGAAACCAAAACCTTTAGACTCGTTGAACCACTTAACTTGACCTTTAATCTTTGCCATTTTGCAAATTCCTTAGATTGTATTCTTCGCCCGCAGGCATAACTTAGATAAAACAGAGACATTACTGCATGAGGCACTAATATAAGGCTCGGCAGAGAAGCGGTATTCAACGACAACGTGTTTACTCAGGTCTTCTTTACTGAAAATGCCACACATAAACAGAACTGTACCTCGTTTAACCCAACGTGTTATCACACACAACGTAAACAATGGCAAGCCATTTTTAAGCATGTGTCGATCTGCCGCACAGATTCAGAAAATTACACGATTACTCTGATAAAGCAATTCGCGTTTTTTGAATTAAATACACACTATCAAAAGTTGTCGCAACAGACTGTGTTTCAAGAAAATTTTGACAACTTTTGAACCTTAGCGCAAACCGTAGTTTTCGTCCAGATGTTAGCTTAATAAAATCCTGTTTTGAGGATATATCTTTATGATTTTTTATGCATACCTATGCACAAATTAACCTTAAGCCAATCATGACGAAGCGCTGAGGGATTCTTTTACTGTATTTTTTATGTTCAACAGAATAACGCCTGCACAGCCGGGTTATAATAATGCACCAAAATAATGAAAGTTTAATGACAGATTGCCCCACGATAAGGCAATAAAAACGTTTCGCTGAATTAATGCGAGTTACCGGCGGTGTTTAATTTGTCCAAAAAGAATAGTCGTGCGGAGCAATAATAATTAATTCTTATTTTTTCACCATGGGCAAACTTTGTCCAATGCGAAGCGGTGAAAACGCCTCAGTGCACTCGCTCCGATCGTGGAGAGCGGCGAGCAACTCCTGCGGCGGCTTATCCAGCGATTCATCAGCAAGCTCAAACACGCCCCAGTGAATAGGGATGGCCATAGGCTTCCCGATTTCCTGCCATAGCGTTACAGCCTGCTGCGGATCCATATGGTGATCCCCCATAAACCAGCGTGGCTCGTAGGCACCGATTGGCAACGCCGCCATATCAAACGGCCCCAGTCGCCTGGAGATTTCTGCCAGCGATTCGCTATAGCCAGAATCACCGCTGAACCAAAAACGCAAAGCCCCCTGTTCTATCACCCAACCGCACCACAGTGAACGATTACGATCCCAAAAAGTTCGCATACTCCAGTGGCGAGCCGGCACGGCGGTGAAAACCATCCCACACCAGTTAAAGCTTTGCCACCAGTCCAGCTCCGTGACCTGCTCTATCCCACGCTTGCTGAACCACGTCTTCAGGCCAAGCGGCACGAAGAAATGTACATCAGGGAAACGTCTAATTAGCCGGCGTACGGTTTTACTGTCCAAATGGTCGTAATGGTTATGGGAAATCAGAACCGCATCCAGCCGGGGAAGCTGTTTAATATCTAGCGGAACCTCTGTTCGACGAGCGGGCCCGACAAAAGAGAGGGGGGATGCACGACGGGAAAAAACCGGGTCAGTGAGCAAGTAGCAGCCGTTTAGTCGTAATAACAGACTGGCATGCCCTAACCACCATACACGGTCATCGTGGCCGCTCAGATCGGCTTGCTGCCACCAGCGTTGTATAAACGCGGGGTAGCCGTCACCGGGAGGATGAGGCAGCTGTTGCGCTTTACGCGCCTTCTGCCAGCGTTTTACGTCGCCGGGCTGACGCACAGCGGGTTCCGTGTTACAGAACCCGTCAGGTAGATGGTGGGATAACTGCGGATTGTACCAGGGGTTTTTCCAACGCATCCCACCTCCCGCTTGCTTAGCGTTCCGCTACCAGACGCACAAAGTCGTCTTCATTATCTTCTTTCGCAGCCGCAGCAGGTTTTTGCTCCGACTCCGGTTCATTTGCTTCGCACAGGCGACGCAGCAAAGCATTTTGACGCTTTTGTAGATCGACCAGTTCTTCAAGCAGTGCAATTTGATCGTTTGCACGACTGCTGGAACGATTCACAAAAAACCACAATACAAGACCAACAATCAGTGTCACCAGCGAGAAAGCCAGCGGCATGATATTCAGAGCACTAAAACCCAATTCGTTCATCTTACCACCTCAATAAAAAAGGCATTCTACACCTGAGGCAGGCAGAGAAAAATCACTACCAGGGGATAAATTTGTTGATGGTACAAATGCCGCTGAAAAATTGCACATCCTGGTCGCACATCACATTTATCATTTGAGTCCATAACAGCAGGCAGGTAACGACAATCACTAACACAATCACCCATCTGTACTTTCTCACTACAATGCCACCTCTTGACCATAGAATTTCGCTAATTTAACACTATCCAACTAAACCATAAGTAACGATTCCTGCTTTTTTATTTCAGAATCATCAGATTGTGCCGTTAACTATTAAAGGTATGCTTGATAAAGAGATTATGTGAGGTATGAGGTAGATATGCGTTTGATTGTCCGTACGGTTGTTGTTATCGCCATCATCTGGATTGGCCTGTTGCTCTCCGGATACAGTGTACTTATTGGCAGCAACGAAAATGCTGCAGGGCTGGGGCTGCAATGTAAATATCTGACGGCGCGTAATACCGTTACTGCGCAGTTTATTCATACCGACAGCGGGATTATCGGCCTGACCAACTGCCCGTTACTGCGAAAAATCGATACGCCGATTGATAACGGCTAATTTTCTCCGGCCGCGGGCGACGCGCGACAGGCCACCCCGCTAGAAAGGATAGTGGTTATAACCCATCTGCCGGGAGAGCGTGCGGGCCGCTTGATGAAGAATGTTCACGTATTCTGCCAGCCCCTCTTCAGTGTAGCGTAGGGTTGGAAAAGAGATGCTCATCCCGGCAACAACCACGCCAAAACGATCGAATACCGGCACCGCTACGCAGCGAATACCCTCTTCCTGCTCTTCATTGTCCTCACCAAAGCCCTGCTCACGTACACAATCCAGCGCTGGCAATAATTCATCCGTGCTGCATATCGTCCGCTCGGTGCTGCTAACGTATTCAACATCAGAGAGGATCTCAAGAACCTCTGCACGCTCGCGCCACGCCAGCAGAACCTTACCAATTGCCGTGCTGTATAACGGATTTCGACGCCCGACACGGGAGTACATCCGTAAATTATAGAGTGAGTCGATTTTATGAATATAAACAATACTGCTTTCGTCCAACGCGCCGAGATGAATTGCCTCTTTCGTCAGACGGGAAAGCTCGCGCATCTGCACATCCGCGCTGCGGATAAGATCAACATTCTGTAAAGCACCGCTGCCGAGCTCAAAGAGTTTCAGCGTAAGCGAGTATTTTTCTGACTCTTCCTCCTGCGCCACGTAGCCCAGCGATTTCATGGTTTGCAGGAAGCGATAGACGGTGCTTTTCGACATCATCACACGCTGAGACAGTTCGGTGATCCCTATTTCTTTCTCTTCGCCAAGCGCCTGTAAGATACCGAAGACTTTCAGCACGGAAGAAACGGAGTCGGGCTGCTTATCGGGGTCTGCAAGTGCCATTCATCACCTCGGGCGTCATTGTTTTATAAAAATTGGAACCGTTTTTTAGTATATGGATGCGCCGCCTGTGCCGCAATCGAAGCCTGCTGATTCGTTACAAATCTGCGGCATCCCGGAGATTGTTTAATGATAAAATCATTACCCTCCTAACGACTTCGCACAGCAAATTTAAAGTATGGATAAATTAGTGTCCGACGGCTTACCTACGCCCCAACGTTATGGCGCCATTTTTACCATTGCGCTCGGGATAATGATGGCCGTTTTGGACGGCGCTATCGCTAACGTCGCCCTGCCGACCATAGATCACGATTTAAATGCCAGCCCGGCGGAATCCATCTGGGTCGTTAACGCCTACCAGATTGCTATTATTGTCTCGCTTCTGTCACTCTCCTTCCTTGGCGATATTTTTGGCTACCGCCGTATCTATCAGAGCGGCCTGGTGCTGTTCTGCCTGACATCACTGTTTTGCGCAGTTTCAACGTCTCTGCCAATGCTGACATTTGCCCGTGTACTGCAAGGGTTTGGAGGGGCAGCGTTGATGAGTGTCAACACCGCGCTGATTCGCCTTATTTACCCTCAGCGTTTTCTTGGCCGCGGTATGGGCGTTAATTCGTTTATTGTTGCGGTGTCATCAGCGGCGGGCCCTACGGTTGCCGCCGCCATTCTTTCTGTCGCGTCATGGCAGTGGCTGTTTTTAATCAACGTGCCGATTGGCATTGTTTCGCTGGTTTTGGCCCTGCGCTATTTGCCGCCGAATCAGCAGAAATCTCAGGGTCAGCGCTTTGACATTCCGAGCGCAGTAATGAACGCCCTGACCTTCGGCCTGCTGATTTCGGCCATCAGCGGCTTTTCGCAGGGACAGCCTGGCTCAGTCATTATTGGCGAGCTGCTCGCGCTGGTGGTGATTGGCTATTTCTTTATTCGCCGTCAGCTGCGCCTTCCGTTCCCGCTTCTGCCGGTTGACCTGCTGAGGATCCCGATTTTTTCGCTGTCCATTGGCACCTCAATATGTTCGTTTGCCGCCCAGATGCTGGCGCTGGTCTCCCTGCCCTTTTTTATGCAAACCGTGCTGGGGCGTAGTGAAGTTGAAACCGGACTGTTGCTAACGCCATGGCCGCTGGCCACGATGGTGATGGCGCCGCTTGCGGGCTACCTGATTGAGCGCCTCCACGCCGGGCTGATGGGCGCCGTGGGGCTGGCCGTTATGGCTTGCGGATTATTCGCCCTGGCGCTGCTGCCGCATAATCCGTCCGATATCGATATCATCTGGCGCATGGTGCTTTGCGGGGCGGGTTTTGGCCTGTTCCAGTCGCCTAACAACCACACCATTATCTCTTCAGCTCCTCGTCACCGCAGCGGCGGAGCCAGCGGAATGCTGGGCACCGCGCGCCTGCTTGGCCAGAGCTGCGGCGCGGCGCTGGTGGCGCTTATGTTCAACCTGTTTACCACCGGCGGCACTCACGCTTCGCTGGTGCTGGCGGGTATTTTTGCCACCATTGCCGCCATCGTCAGCGGATTGCGAATGTCTCAACCCCGCACGCAGGCATAAAAAAAGCGTGCCGCTCAGGGCACGCTTTTTGCTTCAATACTTCGTTTATTTCAGGTATTCGCCGCTGCGCAGCGCTTCAATACGTTTGTCCAGCGGCGGGTGCGTCATGAACAGCTCGCTCATTGATTTTGCCTTACCGTTGATGCAAAACGCCATCATGCTGCTGGCTTCCTGTGGCTCATAGCTGGTTTTCAGACGCTGCAGCGCAGCAATCATCTTCTCACGGCCAACAAGCTTCGCTGAACCGGCGTCAGCGTGGAATTCACGATGACGAGAGAACCACATGGTGATGATGCTGGCAAGAATACCAAACACCAGCTCCAGTACCGTAGCCACCGCAAAGTAAATCAGCGGGTTGCCATTGCTGCTTTCGTTATCATCACGGTTCCCGGACAGGAAGCCGGAAGCCACCTGAGCGATGATACGGGAAATGAAGATAACAAAGGTGTTCACTACCCCCTGAATCAGGGTCATGGTCACCATGTCACCGTTGGCGATATGGCTAATTTCGTGGGCGATAACCGCTTCTGCTTCATCACGACTCATATTCTGCAGCAGACCCGTACTCACTGCGACCAGAGAAGCGTTGCGGCGTGCTCCGGTGGCGAAAGCATTGATGTCTGGTGCGTGGTAAATCGCGACCTGTGGCATAGCGATGCCCGCCTGCTGTGACTGCTGGCGCACGGTTTCAATCAACCAGCGCTCAGTTTCGTTACGAGGCTGCTCAATCACCTCGCCACCTACTGAACGTAACGCCATCCATTTTGACATCAGCAGGGAAATAATTGAGCCGCCAAAGCCAAACAGCACCGCCATGATCATCAGACCCTGAACGCTGCTTGACTGAATCCCCGTCAGGCTTAGCACCAGCCCGAAAACGACCATTACCGCAAGGTTGGTCAGCAGGAAAAGCCCGATACGCATCATAATTTTCTTTTTACCTCGGTTAAAAACACGCTCTTTGCGCTCCACAACATCGTAGGGGCGCGCCGCCTATTTTCAAGCATCTGACGCCGCCAAGTGATTAATAATACATAACTTTACATTTTGTATGCATTTGTCTTACATCGCTGGAGACAGGTAAAAAAATGGGCACCGTTTCGGGTGCCCATCCGGGAGAGTTATTTCGCCGGAGCCGGCTGCTCCGCCGGTCTCCCCTGCTCCATTCCGGCAAGATCGATAGCGATATGAACCGTTTCATCAAGATACGGATCGGGCTCCTGGTAATCCTTCGGCAGATCGTCGAGTTTCTTA
The DNA here is from genome assembly GCF_036500665.1 of Cedecea sp. Taxonomy (NCBI): domain Bacteria; kingdom Pseudomonadati; phylum Pseudomonadota; class Gammaproteobacteria; order Enterobacterales; family Enterobacteriaceae; genus Cedecea; species Cedecea sp. The sequence goes on along the minus strand of NZ_DASYBS010000042.1, from coordinate 150,323 downwards.
ATCGGCGCTTTGCCTTCACGCTTGAAGCGGTCGTTGATTCGGGCCAGGCGCGTGGCGTCGTCTTCCAGGTTCTCTTTTTCGCGCTGGGCGTAATTAAGAGAGACAGCGTTACGCTTTTCCTTCAGGGCATTGAAGCGAGCAATGTCCTTCATGATGTACTGGAACTCCGGATCTTTCACGATACGATCCTGATGCAGCTTCAACAATTCTGGTTCGAACGGCGTTAAATCACCGGTCTTCACGTAGGTTGCCGCGTTGATGCTGTCCCAGGGTAGCGCGTTGTCTTCAAACTTTTCGCCGGTCTCGGTTTGCTCGGTACCGGTAGGCATCATGATGTCCGGGGTCACACCTTTACGCTGCGTACTGCCGCCGTTGATGCGGTAGAACTTCTGGATGGTGTACTGAACCGACCCCAGAGCAGGCCATTCCGGGCGCAGCATCTGATCGTATATACGGTTCAGCGAACGGTACTGTTGAACCGTACCTTTACCGAAGGTCGGTTCACCGACAATCAGCGCGCGGCCATAGTCCTGCATTGCCGCAGCAAAGATTTCAGATGCTGAGGCGCTGAAGCGGTCAACGAGCACCACCAGCGGTCCTTTGTAATAGACCACCCCATCGGTGTCGCTATCTTCACGGACTTTACCGTTGTTGTCACGCACCTGGACGACCGGACCGCTTGGGATAAACAGACCGGACAGCGATACCGCTTCCGTCAGTGCACCGCCGCCGTTAGAGCGAAGGTCGATAATCACGCTTTTAACGTTCTGTTTTTCCAGTTTCTGCAGCTGAACCTTCACGTCATCGGTGAGGCCAACATAGAAGCCAGGAATATCCAGCACGCCGACCTTCTCTTTACCGACCGTTTTCACGGACATTTTGACCGCGCGGTCTTCAAGACGAATGCGCTCGCGGGTTAGCGTAACGGTACGCGTTTTAGTGCCTTTGCCCGCAGGCAGGATCTCAAGGCGCACTTTGCTGCCTTTCGGCCCTTTAATCAGCGCCACAACATCGTCCAGACGCCAGCCAATAACATCAACCATTGGCTTGCCCGTCTGGCCTACGCCAACAATTCGGTCACCTACGGTAATGGCTTTGCTTTTCGCCGCCGGGCCACCGGCTACCATGGAGTTAATCAAGGTGTAATCATCATCCATTTGCAGTACCGCACCGATCCCTTCTAAAGAAAGGCTCATTTCGGTGTTGAACTGTTCGGTACTGCGCGGGGAGAGATAATTGGTGTGCGGGTCTATCTCATGAGCAAACGCCGTCATCGCCAGCGAAAACACGTCTTCGCTGTTGCTTTGCGTCAAACGACGAATAGCAAACTGATAGCGTTTAGTCAGCGTTTCGCGAATTTCCTGCTCGGTTTTACCGGCCAGCTTCAGGCTTAGCTCGTCGTACTTCACTTTTGCATCCCAGAGTTTATCCAACTCTTCGACGCCTGTCGGCCACGGTGACTTGCTGCGATCCAGATTAATCGTGTCGTTGCCGGTGAAGTCCATCGGCTTCGCCAGCACCTTCAGCGCATACTGATAGCGCTCAAAACGGCGCTTCTGGCCCAGGTTGTATAAATCATAAAATACGTCGAGCTTGCCAGACCGCAGCTCATCGCCAATCTGCCCTTTCTTCGCGGCAAATTGTGCGACGTCGCTTGCCAGCAGCACGTTATGGCTGTAGTCCAGCAGATTCAGATAACGATCGAAGATTTTTGCCGAGAAGTTGGCATCCAAATCGAACTGGCGGTAATGAGAACGCGTAAAACGAGAGGTTACACGTTCACTCACCGTTGCGTGCTGAGCCTCTTCCTTTAACTGCGGAATTTGGTCAGCACGGGTAATGTTGTCCAGGGCCAGGGCACTGCCTGCCATGAACAGCAGGCTGGCGATAGCCGTAAGCTTAAAGAGTTTGTTCATGCCTGAGTCAGGCCTCCGTTTCAGAACTGCAAGTGTTCTGCGCGTACGATCATTGCCATACCAGAAGTCAGCTGTACACGGACGCCATCTTTGGTAATTTCCAATACGGTAGCATCCATTGCGTTGTTACCCGCTTTGACTTTAATGGCCTGTCCAACCTGCAGAGCTGCAATATCGGTCACCGGTGTACGGCGCTCTTCACGAGGAGCCTTAGGTGCCGGCTTTTCTGCGCGAGGTTTGCGCTCTGCCCCTTCTTTACGACGTGGTGTAGCTGCCGGGCGAGGTTTACGTTCGCGACGTGGCGCCTCTTCCGTTACGCCAGCGGCGGCGGCGGCAGCTTCACGTTTTTTCGCCTGCTGTTCAGCGCGTTGCGCCTGCACTCGAGCTTTTGCTTCCTCAAGCTGCTGGCGAGCATGTTCTACATGCTGTTCGTCCAGCTCACCGCACGGATTACCATCAAGATCAACGCGAGTCGCGCCAGCTTTGATGCCGTACAGGTAACGACAGCTTGAAGTATAAAGACGTAATGCCGAACGAAGCTGAGTTTTGCTGAGGCTCATTTCGCCTTCAACGCGGGAGACTAAATCCTGGAAGATACCAATCTTCAACGGACGAGCTTCACCTTCAGCACTAAAACAGCGTGGAAAACGCTCGGCCAAAAATGCGATAACTTCTTTACTGCTATTCAACTTAGGTTGATTTTCCATGAAATTTCCTGATTACAACGGAATTGCCAATAAGCCGCAGGCATGAACAGGCGACATTATAATGACGCCATCGCTAAATGCCACGTTATCCGTTGCTTATCATGCTATCGAGGGAAGAATTTTTTAAAATCAGTGCCGCCAAGCACCTCTGAAAGCCGCGAAACCAGGGTTTTTAAACCGATTTCGTCTTCTTCTGAAAAACGACCGTACTCGGTGCTGTCAATATCAAGCACGCCGATAACCTGGCCATTTACCGCTAACGGCAGCACAATTTCAGAATTACTCGCCGCATCGCAGGCGATGTGGCCGTCAAAGGCATGTACATCTTCGACACGCTGAACTGACGCGGTGGCGACAGCCGTACCGCATACGCCTTTGCCCACGGGGATACGCACGCACGCGATTTTGCCCTGGAAGGGTCCCAGCACTAGCGTCTGTGCCTCAAGGAGGTAGAATCCCGCCCAGTTAACACCGTCCAGGCGTTCAAACAACAAAGCACTGGTATTCGCGAGTGTTGCAAGGAAGCTGGTTTCACCTGCCATTAACGCACTAAAATCGCGGTTTAGATCCGCGTAAAATTGTTCTTTGTTCATTAAATAACCGTCATGTTGTCTTACTTTACTTCGTAGCATACTAAAATAAGCATTAAATGCGCTGTGCCACAAGGTGTATCATTTTATGAATTACGATAGGCTAAATGAATAATTCAGATAACAACGCTCCCGGCTTACGACGCACCATGAAAATACACGCCATCAGTCAGGTCCTGCCCCAGGCACGTTATCAGCGTTGTCCCCAATGCGATACCCTTTTCTCGCTGCCGCCGGTCAAATCAACACAAAGTGCCTATTGCCCTTGTTGTGAGGCCAGGGTACACCATGGCCGCGACTGGTCACTAACGCGCCTGGGGGCGATGGCTATTGCGATGCTGCTACTGATGCCGGTCGCCTTCGCCGATCCCTTACTGAGGATTTACCTGCTCGGCTCGCGTATTGACGCCAACGTCATGCAAGGGATTTGGCAGATGGCAAGCCAGGGGGATGTGCTTACTGCCGCAGTGGTGCTTTTCTGCGTTGTAGGGGCTCCTGCGACGCTGGTCGCGGCGATTGCTTACCTCTATTTTGGCAATATTCTCGGTATGAATCTGCGCCCGGTGCTGCTGATGCTGGATAAGCTCAAAGAATGGGTAATGCTGGATATCTACCTGGTGGGTATCGGCGTGGCCTGCATCAAAGTCCGGGAGTATGCCTTTATACAGCCAGGCCCGGGCCTCGTCGCCTTTATTGCGCTGGTGGTTCTGAGCCTGTTGACCATGATCCATCTCAATATTGAGCAGCTGTGGGAACGTTTTTATCCACAGCGCCCTCCGCGCGCCTTCAACGCGCAGCTGCGGGTTTGCCTGGGCTGTCATTTCACCGGTGTTCCCGACGATCGGGGCCGCTGCCCACGTTGCCATGTACCGCTGCACCATCGCCGTAAGCAAAGCTTACAAAAATCCTGGGCGGCGCTGATTGCCTCGCTGGTGTTCCTGCTCCCGGCTAACCTGCTGCCTATTTCTATTATTTACGTGAATGGCGCACGGCAAGAAGACACCATTATGTCGGGCATTATCTCTCTCGCACACAGCAACATTGCCGTTGCCGCCGTGGTATTCATTGCCAGTATCCTGGTGCCGTTTACTAAAGTTATTGTATTGATTACGCTGCTTATCAGTATTCATTTCAAATGCCAGCAGGGACTAAGAACCCGTATTTTGCTGCTGCGCTTTGTCACCTGGATTGGCCGCTGGTCTATGCTCGATCTGTTTGTCATTGCATTGATGATGTCACTGGTTAACCGTGACCAGCTGTTAGCTTTTACGATGGGGCCCGCCGCGGTATTTTTTGGCGCGGCGGTTATATTAACTATTCTTGCCGTCGAATGGCTGGATAGCCGACTACTTTGGGACGCACATGAGTCAGGAAACGCCCGCTTCACCGACTGAGGCGCGAATTAAAACGAAACGCCGGATCTCTCCTTTCTGGTTGTTACCTATTATTGCGTTGCTGATCGCCGGCTGGCTGATCTGGACGACTTATCAGGAGCGGGGCAACACCGTTACCATCGACTTTATCTCTGCCGACGGTATCGTTGCCGGCCGCACGCCCGTGCGCTACCAGGGGGTTGAAGTCGGTACCGTGCAGAACATTAGCCTGAGCGATGACCTGCGTAAAATTGAAGTCAAAGTCAGCATCAAAAGCGACATGAAGGACGCTTTGCGTGAAGACACGCAGTTCTGGCTGGTTACGCCAAAGGCTTCGCTTGCCGGGGTGTCAGGGCTTGATGCGCTGGTTGGCGGTAACTATATCGGCATGATGCCGGGTAAAGGCGAGCCGCGCGACCACTTCACCGCGCTCGATACCCAGCCTAAATATCGGCTTGATAACGGTGAACTAATGATTCACCTGCATGCACCAGACCTGGGTTCGCTGAACAGCGGTTCGCTGGTCTATTTCCGTAAAATTCCGGTTGGCCGCGTATATGACTACGCCATCAACCAGAACAAACAGGGCGTTACCGTCGACGTACTTATCGATCGTCGCTTCACGAACCTGGTGAAAAAAGGCAGCCGCTTCTGGAACGTATCCGGCGTTAAGGCGGATGTAGGCCTGAGCGGGGCCAAAGTTCAGCTTGAAAGCCTGGCAGCGTTAGTGAACGGAGCCATCGCTTTTGACTCCCCTGACAACTCTGAGCCAGCGAAAGCCGATGATGAGTTTGGTCTGTATGAAGACCTGGCCCACAGCCAGCGTGGCGTCATCATTAATCTCGATCTCCCAAGCGGTGATGGCCTGAAGGCAGGGTCGACGAAACTGATGTATCAGGGGCTGGAAGTCGGCTCTCTGACCAAGTTGAACCTGAATCCCGGTGGGGCGGTAACCGGTGAAATGACCGTTGATCCAGGCGTTGTTAGCCTGATGCGCAGCGGAACGCGTATCGAGCTACGCAGCCCTAAAATCTCGCTCGATAATCCGAGCATCAGTAGCCTGCTGACGGGCAGCACTTTTGAGCTCGTTCCAGGCGAGGGCGAGCCGCAGGCTAAATTTACCGTAGTGCCAAGCGACAAAACGCCGCTGCAGCAACCTAACGTGTTAACGCTTTCCCTGAGCGCGCCGGAGAGCTACGGCATCGACGCCGGGCAGCCCATCATTCTGCACGGAATACAAATCGGCCAGGTGGTGGAACGCAATCTCTCGGCGAAGGGGGTCACCTTCTCCGTTGCCATTGACCCGCAGTATCGCCACCTGCTGCAGGGCGACAGCAAGTTTGTCGTTAACAGCCGCATTGACGTGAAGCTTGGTATGGACGGCGTAGAGTTCCTTGGCGCCAGCGCCAGCGAATGGGTAAACGGCGGCATCCGCGTGCTACCGGGCAGCAAAGGCGAGATGAAAAGCAGCTATCCGCTTTACGCCAACATGGAAAAAGCCATTGAAAACAGCCTGAGCGACATTCCGACCACTACGTTAACGCTTACCGCCTCCAGCCTGCCCGATATTCAAACAGGCTCCGTGGTGCTGTACCGCAAATTCCAGGTGGGGGAAATTATCTCCATTCGCCCTCGCGCCAATAACTTTGATATTGATGTCCATATCAAGCCGGAATACCGCAAGCTTCTGACGCCAAACACCGTGTTCTGGGCTGAAGGCGGTGCGCGCGTGCAGCTTAACGGCAGCGGGCTTACCGTTCAGGCTTCTCCGCTTTCTCGTGCCCTGAAAGGTGCCATCAGCTTTGACAATATGACAGGCGCAAGCGTGGGTCAGGTGAAAGGCGAAAAACGCGTACTTTATGCTTCAGAAACCGCAGCGCGGGCGGTAGGCAGCCAGATAACGCTGCACACGTTTGATGCCGGGAAGCTTTCAGCAGGCATGCCAATCCGCTATCTGGGTATCGATATTGGTCAGCTTGAATCGCTGAACCTGACGCAATCGCGTAACGAAGTTGAGGCGAAGGCGGTCCTGTACCCGGAATATGTTTCCACCTTTGCACGGGGCGGCACCCGCTTCTCCGTTGTGACGCCGCAAATCTCGGCGGCGGGCGTCGATCATCTTGATACGATTTTCCAGCCTTACATCAACGTTGAGCCAGGCAACGGCAACCCACGCCGTGATTTCGAGCTACAGGAGGCGTCAATCACCGACTCCCGTTATTCCGACGGCCTGAACATCGTGCTCGAGGTGCCGGAAGCCGGTTCTCTGAGCATCGGCACGCCGGTGCTGTTCCGAGGGATTGAAGTTGGTACGGTGACCGGCATGACGCTTGGCAACCTCTCAGATCGCGTAATGGTTGGCCTGCGCATCAGCAAGCGTTACCAGCATCTGGTGCGTGAGAGTTCGGTATTCTGGCTGGCTTCCGGCTACAGCCTGGACTTTGGCTTAACCGGCGGCGTGGTCAAAACCGGGACCTTTAACCAGTTTATTCGCGGCGGCATTGCGTTTGCCACCCCACCGGGGATCCCGCTCTCGCCGAAGGCCGAAACGGGCAAACACTTCCTGCTGCTGGAAAGCGAGCCGAAAGAGTGGCGCCAGTGGGGAACCGCCCTGCCACGCTAGCCCTCAAGCCCGGAGCGGTGCGCCGCCCGGGCAATTCCGTGTTAAACTGCGCCCCTTAATTTTTCCAGGGGCGTTTTTCATGGCTCAATCTACTGCCGTTTATCTTCCGCAACCTTTCCTCGACGCTATTCGCGATGCGCTTCCCGCAGACCAGACGCTGGAAAGCTTTATCGAATACTGCCAGCTGCCGCTGCGCCGCAGCCTGCGCGTCAACACGCTGAAGATCTCCGTGGCCGAGTTTCTCACGCTCGTCGCCCCTTATCACTGGCGCCTGACGCCGGTGCCGTGGTGTGAAGAAGGTTTCTGGATTGAGCGAGATGATGAAGATACCCTGCCGCTGGGCAGTACGGCCGAGCACCTGAGCGGCCTGTTCTACATTCAGGAAGCCAGCTCGATGCTGCCCGTGGCCGCCCTGTTTGCCGACGGCAATGCGCCGCAGCGTGTGATGGACGTCGCCGCCGCCCCAGGCTCTAAAACGACCCAGATAGCCGCTCGTATGGGTAATACTGGCGCAATTCTGGCGAACGAATACTCTGCCAGCCGGGTGAAAGTCCTGCACGCAAACATCAGCCGTTGCGGTATCTGCAACGTGGCACTTACCCATTTTGACGGCCGCGTATTTGGTGCCGCCTTGCCAGAATCCTTCGACGCCATTCTGCTGGATGCGCCCTGCTCGGGCGAAGGCGTGCTGCGTAAAGATCCGGACGCCCTGCGCAACTGGTCACCTGAAAGCACGGCTGAGATAGCCAATACCCAACGTGAACTGATCGAAAGCGCTTTTCACGCTCTGCGCCCAGGCGGCACCCTGGTCTACTCAACCTGCACGCTTAATCGCCAGGAAAATCAGGAAATCTGCCAGTGGCTGCTGGATACCTGGCCGGACGCGGTAGAAATTGCGCCTCTCGACGAGCTTTTCCCTGAAGCAGCTCGCGCGCTGACGCCGGAAGGTTTCCTGCACGTCTTTCCGCAGATTTACGACTGTGAAGGCTTTTTCGTCGCACGTTTACGCAAAACGGCCTCCATCGAGCCGCTTCCAGCTCCCGGCTATAAAGTGGGAAAATTCCCCTTCGTGCCTATGAAGGGAAAATCGGCGGCAGAAGTCACCGCCGCCGCGGAAAAATCGGGTCTTACCTGGGGCGATGAACTCCGTCTGTGGCAGCGTGATAAAGAAATCTGGCTGTTCCCGACCGAAATAGAACCCCTTATCGGCAAAGTTCGTTTCTCCCGTATTGGCCTGAAGCTTGCCGAACAGCACAACAAAGGCTTCCGCTGGCAGCATGAAGCCGTGGTCGCGTTGGTAAAAAGTGACAACTCGCTTTGTTTCCCGCTGAGCGAAGCAGAGGCCGAAGAGTGGTACCGTGGGCGGGATATCTACCCAGAAGTGACACCGTCACGTGATGAGGTTGTTGTCACTTTTCAGAGTCAGCCGCTTGGTCTGGCGCGTAAAGTGGGCTCACGCCTGAAGAACAGCTATCCGAGAGAGCTGGTCCGTGACGGCAAGCTTTTCGCCGCACCGCAGGCTGGGTAAAGAAATAAGCACGTTTTAAGTTGGCAATTTGTGCTGCCTTGACTACGCTGAAAATGGAGTGACTTACTGGTCATACCACCTGCTGCAGCTAACAAGGAGCCAAAGATGACAAAAACCAACGTCCGGATCGGCATCTTCGAAATTGACGATGCCGAATTACACGGTGAACAACAGGGGGATCGAACGTTAAGCATCCCCTGCAAGTCCGACCCAGACCTGTGCATGCAGCTTGATGCCTGGGATGACGAAACCTCGATTCCCGCCGTGCTGGACGGCGAACACTCCGTGCTTTACCTACAACATTACGACCAGCACCGTGATGCCTGGGTGATGCGCCTTGCATAACTCAAGATGAACCCGTCCACGAGACGGGTTACATAGATGACAAACAGCCGAAAAACGTGGTTTTCAGCTGTTTGGAGTAAACCAGAGAATATTATTCATTGTTATTGTTGGATCAAAGTTCAGGATTTTTAAATCAAGGAACTTGTCAGTATTCTCTCCCGTCCACGAGACGGGTTATTTATTTCCCCCACTCCCTTTTGCTCCACTACACTTAAACCAAACGAAGCGGTTCTGAGGCGCTAATGTTTGCTTTGGTTTTATTTGTTTGTTACCTGGACGGCGGCTGCGACGATTTGGTGCTTGAGGTGTTTACCAGCAAGCACCGGTGCCTGAGCGCAATGAGTGAGCAGCGCATGCGCCACGGCGGGTGTTATCCGGTAGAAGATTTTATCGACGGGTTCTGGCTACCTGCCCGGCAGTACAGCGACTTCTGAGCAGGATGCCTTAAAGCTAGCGGTTACGCGGGCGTACCAGCATTCTTACCTGCTTGCCGTGGTATTCGACATAGTGACGGAAAGCAAAACCAAAGCGCTCTGCCAGTCCAATAGAGCGCTGGTTATCGTCGTCGATAATGCAGCACACCGGCCCATCGAAGTTTTCATCCGCCCAGCCTATAACCGCATTGAGCGCTTCAGCCGCATACCCTTTACCGTGTACAGCCGGAATCAGCGACCAACCTGCCTCAGGGTACTCCAGCGCTGGCGTGAGGCTGCGTTTAGCGTCCTGGAAACCGAACGAACCGACAAATCGCTCGCTCTGTTTCTCAAATAAAGCCCAGTAGCCATAGCCCAGCGCCTGCCAGTGACCGATGTAGCGCATCAGCCGTCCCCAACTCATCTCGCCGTCCTGCGGCTTCCCGCCGCCGATAAATTTGACCATTTCCGGATCGGCCCAGCAGGCGACCAGCGCATCGTAGTCGTTCAGCGTGAAGTGGCGCAGAACGAGACGTTCCGTTTCAAGGCGTGGTGCTTCAGTAACCATCTTAACTCCGCTCAGTTTTACTCTTGTAACCGTTGTTTTAGGCCGGATTTGCAGGCGTAGATAATAGCGCACAGCAGCAGGCTAAACAGCATGGTTCCCAAAAAGACGCCGGCCCCCGTCAGGGTCAGCATTACGCCGCCAATCAGTGGCCCCAGGGCAACGCCCAGCGTGGTCAGCGTAGAGGCCCCAAGATAAGCTCCCCGGTGCTCATCCGGCGCCAGCTGATCCAGCAGAATATTCAGGTTTGGCATCAAAATCGCCTCACCGATGCTGAAAATAATCGTGACGCTCACCCAGAGCAACGCATCCGGCGTCCGCACGGACCAGAACAGAAGCTGTGAAATCGCAAAAATAGCGCCACCCAGCAAAATACGGTTAGGCAGGCTAACCTGCGACAGAAAACGAACCAGGAACAGCTGGGCTATCAATACCGTACAGGCGTTCGACACCAGAATCAGCGTAATCAGTTTCACCGCGGCTTCGGCGTTCAGCGTCAGTAAATAAAGCGGGACCACGGACTCATAATGAACAAAGACGACTGCGCATAATGTGCTGCATAACATCGCCGCTACAAACAGTTTATCGCGCGCGATAATCAGCATAACGTCGCGCAATCTCACTGCGGATTTATGTTCGCTTCCATTTGCCACCAACTTCCCGGCAGGAATAAACAGTAAGGTATAAACCAGCAACGGCAAATAACTGATGGCGGTTATCACGAACGTCCCCTTTTGCGACGTCAGCCCAAAAGCAATACCGACCACCGGCCCGGTAACCGCTGCGACGTTCACCAGATAGTAACGAATTTGCAGCGCCAGGGCGCGGCGACGGCGGTCACCCAGTAAGTCGCTCATCAGGGCACGCGTTGGCGGCTCAACCCACGCAAAACAGACGCCAACGATCATTAGCCCAATGATAAACAACGTCATTCCTGTCGCCAGCCCGAGTAGCGCATATCCCACGAAAGACAGAGCACAGCCCAGGGCTAATACGCCACGGCGGCCTAATTTATCCGACAGCTGCCCGCCATACATCCCCAGCACTACGGCTAAAAGCGCGCTGCTGGTCATCGCCACCCCAACGGAGATCGGCGAGAGATGGTAATTACGGGTCATGATCACCGTCATAAACGGCCAGGCCATAAAGTAGCTGAAGCGGATGACCAGGGTGAAAAACAGTAGCGCAATTACCGTCGCCGGGAAGGTTTTGACCGTCGGCCAAAAACCGCGCGCAGCGTCCTCACGGACGGCATCGTTTGTCGTCATAAAGTGTCCTGTTATTTATCGTTATAGTGGAGGCGGGGCCGCTTAATATCACTAAGCGGTTAAATAGTAATAAGTTATTCCGTTATGGCTGGCAATGGAAATGTTGCGAAAATGTTTATTTCCCCAGCTTGTAATTTAAACCGTCAGTCAGACAGATAAAAGTAGTGGGAAATTGTGACCGCGCGCTCAAAAAGCGGCATTTCATGCTGAGAGATATGGGGAGTAGCCGGCAGCCGAACGCTGCCGGAAAAAAGACTAAAGTTTGCCGCTCAGGCGTTGATGGAAATCCGCGCTGTGGGTATCCAGGCCAACAATCTCAACGTCTGCCTGGTAGCGCTGATAGCGCGTTTCAATGGCGTCCAGTACGGCAACGGTGGAGGCGTCCCAAATTTGCGCATAGGTGAGATCGATAATCACCCGCGGCGGATCGTCGGCATAATGAAAATGCTCCACCAGATCGTTGCTGCTGGCAAAGAATAACGGACCACGCACCGCATAAGTCACAGTGCGACCATCCGCCGAAAGCTGACGCTCAGCACGTACAACGTGGGCAATACGGCGAGCAAACAGCATCATCGCGAAAATAACGCCGCCCAGCACGCCAAGCGCCAGGTTATCGGTATAGACCGTTACGGCAACGGTAACGAGCATCACTAACGTTTCCGGAAGCGGCATCCGGCGCAGCGTGCGGGGCGAGATGCTGTGCCAATTCAGCGTTTTCACCGCCACAATCATCATGATCCCGGCGAGCACCACCATTGGGATTTTGGCCATCACCTCGCTCAACGCGGTCACCAATAGCAATAACACCAGAGCAGCCGCCACCGTCGAAAGCCGCGTACGCCCTCTTCCCAGCTCGACGTTGACGATGGTTTGCCCGATCATCGCGCAGCCGGCGATACCGCCATAAAAACCGGCGAAGATATTGGAAACGCCAAGCCCCCAGCATTCACGGCGTTTGCTGGATGGCGTATCGGTCAGGTCATCCACCAGCTTTGCGGTCAACAGCGATTCCATTAGCCCGACAAAAGCAATGCTCAGGGCGCAGGGCCAGATAATGCGCAGCGTCTCAAGGTTCAGCGGCACCTGCAGCGCCGTTAATCCCGGCAACCCTGCCTTCATTGGCCCGCTGTCGCCGACCGTAGGCAGCGTCCAGCCCATTGCAGCACTCAGGCCGGTCACCAGCACGATAGCCACCAGCGGTGAAGGTACTGATTTCAACACCCTCGGCAGCAGCAGTACGACGCCAAGCGTCACGGCAAACAGCCCCCAAACCCGCGGTGATTGCCCCCAGACATGAGGCACCTGAGCGAAGAAAATAAGTATGCCCAGGGCGTTAACAAACCCGGTCATCACTGAAAGCGGTATGTAACGCATCATGCGCGCCAGCCCGGTCACGCCGAACAGGATCTGGATCCCCCCGGCCAGTACCACCGCGGGCAGGATATAGCCGATGCCGTACTGGTGGACCATCGGCCCAATCACCAACGCCACCGATCCGGCTGCGGCGGTAACCATTGCGGGACGGCCGCCCAAAATCGACATGGCAAAGCAAAGCACGATAGAGGCTATCAGGCTGACTTTCGGATCGACGCCGGCAATCAGGGAAAAGGAAATAACTTCGGGGATCAGCGCCAGCGCGGTCACAACCCCGGCAAGCACTTCTCGCTGGATAAGCCGGGGGGAACGGAGCACGGCGCGCAGGCTATTCTCGTGAGCATGTTGAGCGGCAAGCTCGGTTTGATTTGTCATAGTGGGATGCAGGCTTATTGTCATGGGTGCTGCGTCTCTCAGGGAACGCAGTCAGCAAGGCCGGAATTGTAGCGTTGTCGCAGGTGTGATGCGAATTTTTGTGATCTGTATCACCAGCTACGGTGAGATGTCCGCGCGACACCGCATGTTTGCGCAACAAATAATTAACAATTTCCGCAAAAAACGCTGGACGGCAAGCCATCAAGGTGTGATATGGTTTTAGCGCACTGGTAGAGCCAAAGCGTTATGGGAAACGCTTCACGCCCAGGCGGGCTCGCCGGTTCCCGTGCAAAAAAAAGACCGAACACGATTCCTGTATTCGGTCCAGGGAAATGGCTCTTGGGAGAGAGCCGTGCGCTAAAAGTTGGCATTAATGCAGGCTAAGTCGCCCTGCCTCTTAAGAATAGATTACCGACGCAGGTTTTCCAGTCCGCAGCAAAAGTGGTCAGAAAAAAGCCGCGTTTCAGGTGACTTTTTATGCAAAAACAGCAATATCCTGTTGAGGCTATTGCTGTTTTTTTATGGCAAAAAATTGTGTAGCTTTTACTCATCGCACAGTTTTTGCGCACGCTCAATGAAAGGTTCGAGGCTCATCTTCTGCCCCGGATGCTGCGGGTCGTCGACCTGAATCACGCTAATTGGCTGCCCGCTTGTCTTGCCGCTCTTCACCTGCTGCTCGGCAATAGCATTTAGCGGATACTGCATCAGCGTACTTGGGTTAATGGCGAATAACGCATCGCCTGCACGGCAGCTCAACATCACCTCTTCGCGGTTGAACGCCCATTTGTCTTTACCCACCTCAAAGCGACTGACGGTAATAATTTGCGGGGCAGCAAGTGCAGAGCCAGCACAGGCCAGCAGCAGTAAAGTCAAAATACTCTTTTTCATGAGTCTCTCATATAACCAGTTTGTTGCCGTCAGAACGGCTCCCAGGTGGCGAATGTACTGACAAGCAGCAGTACCGCTACCGATAAAATCACTTCCAGCCAGGTGAACTGAATAAAGCGCCGCTGCGCCCCGGCCTCTGCAGAATCAAAACGTGGCACCAGCAAATAACGATTAACCAGCGCCAAAACCACCATGACAAGCACCAGCGCGACTTTCAGCACCAGCAAACGGAAATAGCCGCTTTCCAGCGGCAGAGACCAGCCGAGGATCAACAGGCTGTTGACAACGCCGGTCACCAGCACCGCAGCCACGGCAAGGTGCCCATAGCGCGAGAAACGCATCATCGCCGTAATCGCCGGACCACGCCAGCGCGGCTTATGCGCCATATGCATACAAACCAGGAGCGGCAGCAGGCCGCCAACCCACCAGGCTGCGCTCAACAGGTGAATGGCATGGTTAATACGCTGGAATGTGCCGAGCGCACCGTCATGCATCGCGGCGTGCCCTACTCCGGCGAGAACAATCAGCTGAGCTGCAGCAAAGAGCATCAGTAATCCCTGCATCGCGCGTGGCCCAATAAGCACCACCGCCAGCGTCACCACGGCCAGCAACAGCTGCCATATCCAGACGGATCCAAAGCGTGTGGACAGTACAGCCTGCCATACGTCCGGGGAAATCACGTCGCGCCAGCCGTCGCCCATTAGCCCGGCCTGGGCCATAAACAGCAGGCAAGCGCTGACCAGCGATAGCCAAACGGCAGGCCGCCACTGCGCGCGGAGTCGACGAACCAGAACGGGTTTAAAACGTTGCGGCGCCAGCAGCGAACAGCAGATCGCGCTGCCAAGCAGCACCATCAATGCGGTGAAATGGACAAAACGCAGCGCGATGTAAAACGCCGACAGCACGGCGCTTACTTCACGGAGAAGTGATAGTTACCCTTGGTTTTGTGCCCGTCTACCGACACGACATGCCAGTCAACAGAATAGTCACCCGGCTTTAAGGCCTCTTCTACCGGCACAATCAGCTGTTTGTTGTCGGCACCGGCAACCTTCACTTTCCCGGTCTTCACCGCTGATTTCTGCGGCCCCGTGACGGTCACGCCGCTGAAGCCAGGCTCAACGCCTTCGGAGAAGCTCAGGGTCAGCGCCTGCGGGGAAGCGGTCACGGCAGAATCTGCCGCCGGGGACTGCTGCTTCAGGTGGGCGTGAGCGAAAACGGCTGGAGAAACGGCCATAGCAGCGACAAATGCTGCCACGGTTGCGATGCGGGAAGAGATGAACGCCATATTAACTATTCCTTTTTGTTATGTGCTAAGGCGGAAAGGATAACCCCGCTCCGGTATCAAGTCGAGACGGGATAAGCTATTGTTGCTTGTCATCCGCCCCGCAAAACAGTAACGTCTGCGCTGACTTTGCAGGAGGATATGATGAGCTACAATCTCGCCGATTTACCCCAAGAAGAAATGGACAAAATTAACGTCGATCTCGCTGCTGCCGGGGTTGCGTTTAAAGAGCGCTATAACATGCCCATCGTGGCCGAAGTGGTGGAACGGGAACAGCCGGAGCACCTTCGTGGCTGGTTTCGTGAAAGACTCATCGCCTATCGCCTGGCCTCGGTAAATCTCTCGCGTCTGCCGTACGAACCGAAGCAAAAATAAAAAATTAAGAATTTTCACACTATTGCAAAAGTGATGCTACTCTCTTCCTTGTTCAGTTGACCACAAGCTTTGGCTCATCCGTAACGATCGCAGGATGCAATCGTTGGATGAATGGATTAAGGAAGAACATATGCCACGCTGGAATGTTGCCGCTGCGCAATACGGTGTCGTTTCCGGTGATTACCGGGCTAACATCGCTCATCATCTTGATTTCATATATTGTGCTGCCGTAGAAGAAATCGATCTTCTGGTTTTCCCCGAGCTCTCATTAAGCGGTTTACGCCCTGATGCCAACCCCCCAGCGTTCACCGATATGCTGTTCGATCCCCTGCGAGATGCCGCTAACCGCTATCATATGACCGTGATAGTGGGCCTGCCGCTGGGTGGAGAGGAACGCTGCGTGACGGGTATGGTTGGCTTTCTGCCGGATGGGTCGCGTATCGCTTGCTGTAAACGTCCCCCGGAGGATAATCCCATTGACGCTCAGCCCCCCGTCACCCCGCTTTTAGGACAACGCTCTCGTAATATCGCCCTCGCCGTCAGTGCCTGGAGTCACGATGAGGCCTGGCCAAGGAGCGCGGCGGAAATTGGCGCCGACCTCTATGCCACAGGCGCGGCCATGACTGAACTAAGTTATCAGCAGGATGAAATGTACATGCAACGTTGGGCACATAAGTACGGGTTAACCATTTTGCAGGCCAACCACGCCTGGTCAGGCACGGAACCGCGTTCCGCTGGCCGCAGCGCCTGCTGGGATAATCTCGGCCAGCTGGTTGTCAGAGCCGATCAGGGTGAACTACTGGCGATTGGTCGTCGGGACGAGAGAGGTTGGCACGGCGAGGTCATTCCTTTACGCTAGTCGCCTGAAGTCTGTTAACGGAGCCCAAAATGCTGCGCATTATTGATACGGAAACCTGTGGATTGCAGGGTGGCGTGGTGGAAGTGGCGTCGGTCGATATCCTCGACGGCCAGATTGTGAACCCGATGAGCGATCTTGTTCGCCCTGACCGCCCGATTAGCCATCAGGCGATGGCCATCCATAAAATTACCGAAGAAATGGTGGCCGATAAACCCTGGATTGAAGACGTGATCCCTCGTTATCACGGGAGCCGTTATTATGTTGCGCACAACGCAAGCTTTGACAGCCGCATGCTGCCAGAAATGCAGGGTGACTGGATTTGTACCGTGAAGCTGGCGCGCCGCCTGTGGCCGGGCATCAAATACAGCAACATGGGTTTGTATAAGTCACTGAAGCTGCACGTGGACACGCCCGCCGGACTTCATCATCACCGCGCCTTGTTCGACTGCTATATCACCGCGGCCCTGCTGTTGAGAATTATGGACGTGTCGGGCTGGACCCCGGAGGAGATGGTCACGATCACCGGCCGTCCTGCGCTGGTGACCACGATGATGTTTGGTAAATACCGGGGCAAGCCTATCGCGGAAATCGCCGAGGACGATCCGGGTTATCTACGCTGGATGCTCAACAACATCAAGGAGCTAACGCCGGACCTTCGTATGACCTTAAAGCATTATCTGGCGGCCAACGCGGCAGATTAATGTACTCGCCCTGGCAACGTTCCCTGCGCCAGGGCTATCAGGAATGCAAACTCAAGCGCCACGCCTTCATAAGCCTTGAATCGCCCCGATTTCCCTCCATGCCCCGAATCCATATCGGTACACAGCAACAGCAGAGAGTCATCTCGTTTATAGTCGCGCAATTTGGCTACCCATTTCGCAGGCTCCCAGTACTGCACCTGTGAATCATGCAGGCCGGTAGTGACCAGTAGATGGGGATAGGCTTGCTCGTGAACCTGGTCGTAAGGACTGTATTGCTTCATGTAGTAATAATACTCTTCGTCCTGAGGATTGCCCCACTCTTCAAATTCACCGGTTGTCAGCGGGATCGACTCATCCAGCATAGTCGTCACGACATCAACAAACGGCACCTGAGCCACCACGCCATGGAATAACTCAGGGCGCAGATTGATTGCCGCCCCCATCAACATTCCGCCCGCACTTCCCCCCATACCATAAAGTAATTTCGGGTCGCCATATCCCTGCTTAAGCAGCTCGTCGCAGACGTCCAGATAGTCGTTAAAGGTATTCATTTTTTTCAGGTACTTACCGTCTTCGTACCATTGCTGCCCCAGCTCTCCGCCGCCGCGCACGTGGGCAATGGCATACACAAACCCTCGATCCAGCAGGCTAAGACGGCTGCTGCTGAAATCCGCATCCATGCTGCTACCATATGAACCATAGCCATAGACCAGCAGCGGACTTTTCCCCCGGCGGAAATGCTTGCGGTGGTAAACCAGCGAAACCGGCACCTGCACACCATCCCGCGCCGTAATCCAGAGATGTTCGCTGCGGTAGTTGCTGGCGTCAAAACCGGCCACCCCGGTTTGCTTGATAACCTTGCGTTCACCGGTATCCATATCCAGCTCAAAAAGCGTATCCGGCGTGGTCATTGAGGAGTAGCCATAGCGCAGATGAGAAGTCTCAGGCTCGGGATTGTAGCCAAGCCAGGTGACATAAGCCGGGTCATCAAAAGCAATGCCGGTGGACTCGTGCGTATGGCGATTAATCTGGCGCAGGCTGGTTAACCCCTGCTGCCTCTCTTCAATCACCAGCCAGTCGCGAAACAGCGTGAAGTCCTCGAGCATGACCTGCTCCCGCGCAGCAATCAGCGTTTCCCACTGTTTCTCATCGCGAACCGTACTGCGGAACAAACCAAAATTTTTGCCGTCTTTGTTAGAGCGAATGTAGAATCCGTGCTGGTAATGATCGAGCGTGTATTCATGATCTTTACGCCGAGGCACAAATACCTGTGGCTCGGCATCTGCAAGCTCCGCATCTAACAGCAAAGCTTCAGTGGTGGTCGCGCTGGCGAGATGGATAACAATAAAATGCTGTGAGGTCGTTTTATGTACGCTGACATAGAAAGCGTCATCTTTCTCCTCATATACCAGCCGATCCCTCGTAACCGGGTGGCCAAGCGTATGGCGCCAGACCTGATAAGGCAGCAGGGTTTTAGGGTGTTTCCGAACGTAGTAAAGCGTTGCGGAGTCATTTGCCCAAACAAAACTACTTGAGACATTATCCAGCAACTCCGGATACCAGTTCCCGGTGGTTAAATTACGCAGGCGAATACCGAACTGACGGCGAGAGAGATAATCCTCCGCCAGCGCCATAACGGCGTTATCCGGCGAGACAGATAACCCGCCCATGGTATAGAACTCGCTGTGGGCGGCACGTTTGTTAGCATCCAGCAAAACCTCCCAGGCGTCCCACTCCTCCTGAATGACCGATTGCCGCTGGTAAACGGCGTATTCATCGCCTTTCTCATAGACCTGACGGTAGCGAAAGCCATTCTTAACATAGGGCGCGGAAACATCATGAGGCGGAATACGGGCGATCATCTCTTTTAGCAGTTGGTCCTGCAAAGCACGTTGGCTCTCCATGATCCTTTTACCGTAGTCATTTTCCTGGTGAAGGTATTCCAGTACGTCAGGATCGGCGCGTTCGTCATCTCGCAGCCAGTAGTAGTTGTCCGTGCGGGTATCGCCATGAAGCGTCATAGCGTGGGGGATCTTTTTGGCTTTTGGCGGCATCACTTTCTTCATTTTCCGTTTAACACCCTGTAAGGGTGGCAAATTCAGCCAAGCTTGCAAGCGGAACGTGAAGGATAAAAAGAAAATGCCGGGAGATCCCCGGCATAGTAGCGGTACAGGATGATTAAACCGGGAGCGATTGTTTTTGCTGTTGAATATCCTGCTCGATGCCGACTCTCACATCCTGTGGAATGTTCAGCGCATCGCCAAGAGCGCTCAGGTAGCTGCGTTCCATGAAGTGATCGATATCGATAGCGGTACAGCTTAGGTAATAAAGCTCCAGCGCTTCTTCCTCATTTTTTACATCCTGCGCAAGCAGTTGAGGATCCAGGGGCCTATCGATCGCCCGCTCAATTAGCGCTTTACCTTCGCCCTCGATGCCCACTTCACGCAACTGCTGTTCGATAAACTGACGTTCTTTGGCATCAATATGACCGTCGCTTTTGGCGGCAAATACCAGCGCGGTAATCAATCGCTCGGTACGAACATCTACCGACGAGTGTTGCTGACCGTAGCCCGAAGCGGCTGGCTGGCTCTGGCGAACCCGGTCTTTGTATTTGTTCCAAAGCACACTACCGGCGACGGCCCCGCCGCCAACCAATAAGGCGCTGGTGCCGTATTTTGTTAACAGTTTGCGCGAGGATTTGCTTGCCAGCAGTAACCCGGCTAATCCGCCCAGCGCTCCCGGCACCAGAAGTTTGCTAAGCCCTTCCGGGCCAGTACCGGCCGCCGGCTGCGAAGATTGTGGGGAGGAGGTAGATTGCCCCAGTAACGACTGAAGCTGCTGTAACCAGTTATTCATGACGACCACCTTTTATTGGCTTAACGCGTCGAGAGTAGGCCACGGGACGTCAAGAAATGTCGGACGGCGCTAAAGATGGGAAAAGAATCGCGCCGGTAGCCCGGCGCAGGCAGCGCGGTTATGCCGCTTTAGTACGTTTACGCCCGGGATGTTCGCTTACGTTGTCTTCCGCCACAGCCGTTTGCTCAGCCACAGGGGCCTCTGTTTGTGGCTCAGATTCGGTCAACTCCGGCGCCGGCAATTTGCCATTTTTCAGGACGCCCGCCAGCAGATCCTTGTTTTCAGCCATCCACATCGCCAGGGTATCGCTCTGCCCTTCATCAAGCGCTAGCGGGCTTTGCTGCAGCCATTCGCCAAGCACTTCAGCCAGATCCAGCATTTTGTCGTAAGCGTCAGCGTCCTTTTTACTGGCAAAGGCCATTTTTTCTTGTCCCTCTCTCACTACAACATATTTAATCTCGACCGCCATTTTGCAGCTCCGTTTACCTGTTTATTTATCCAGTATATCGCCATTCATTTTATCACACAAGCCGTAAAGCCGCTGCCAACGCAAACGTTTTCGTTTATACTGCCGCGGTCTTTTTTTCTCTGTTAAGGCTAAATCACATGTCAACGTTGGGAACAGCTCTGCGCCCGGCAGCTACGCGAGTCATGCTGCTGGGTTCCGGTGAATTGGGTAAAGAAGTGGCTATTGAGTGTCAGCGCCTCGGAGTAGAAGTTATCGCCGTCGACCGCTACGCGAATGCGCCCGCGATGCACGTCGCACACCGCAGCCATGTTATCAACATGCTGGACGCTGCGGCGTTAAAAGCGCTGGTTGCGGCCGAAATGCCTGATTTTATCGTTCCTGAAATTGAAGCTATTGCTACCGACGCTCTGCTGGAGCTGGAAGCGCAGGGACAACGCGTGGTGCCGTGTGCGCGCGCAACAAAGCTGACGATGAACCGCGAAGGGATCCGCCGACTCGCGGCAGAAGAGCTTCAACTGCCAACCTCCGCCTACCGCTTTGCGGATAGTGAAGAGGCTTTCCAGCAGGCCGTACAGGAGATTGGCTTGCCTTGTATCGTCAAACCGGTGATGAGCTCATCCGGCAAAGGCCAGAGCTTTATTCGCACCGCCGACCAGTTGCCAAACGCGTGGGAATACGCGCAGCTTGGCGGGCGTGCCGGTAAAGGCCGGGTTATTGTTGAAGGCGTGGTCAATTTTGATTTTGAAATTACCCTACTGACCATCAATGCCATAGATGGGGTGCATTTCTGTGCGCCAATCGGCCATCGTCAGGAAGAGGGTGACTACCGTGAGTCCTGGCAGCCTCAGCAGATGAGCGACATCGCCCTGGCAAGATCAAAAGAGATTGCTGAGAAGGTGGTTACCGCCCTGGGGGGGCATGGCCTGTTTGGCGTTGAGCTGTTTGTCTGTGGCGATGACGTTATTTTCAGCGAAGTCTCTCCTCGCCCACACGATACCGGCATGGTGACGTTGATTTCGCAGGATCTTTCTGAGTTTGCCCTGCATGTTCGCGCCTTCCTCGGCCTGCCAATCGGTGAGATTCGCCAGTACGGCCCGGCCGCATCGGCGGTGATCCTGCCTGAATTGCAAAGCGATAATGTCACGTTCAACAATGTCGCCGGTGCGCTAGGCGGCGGCTTACAGGTTCGCCTGTTTGGCAAGCCGGAAATTGCGGGTAAACGTCGCATGGGTGTGGCGCTGGCAACGGGAAGCAACGTTGATGACGCTGTCGCAAGAGCCGTCGTGTCTGCTGCGCAGGTGAAAGTCGAAGGCTAAAAAAATAGCCCTCGATTAAGGGCTATTCACTCATTCAGCCCCGTGAACAGACGGGGCTTTTGAATGCCTTACAGCTTCGCGCCTTCAATGGCTTCACGGGCAAGCTTAGTGATGCGGTCGTAGTCCCCGGTTTCCAGCGCATCGGCCGGTACCAGCCAGGAGCCGCCGATGCACAGCACGCTTTTCAGCGCCAGGTAGTCACGGTAGTTAGCCGGGGAGATACCGCCGGTTGGGCAGAAACGCACCTGAGAGAACGGGCCAGCAATCGCCTGCAATGCTTTGGTGCCGCCGTTAGCTTCCGCCGGGAAGAATTTAAACTCTTTCAGACCGTAGTCCATGCCCAGCATCAGTTCAGATACGGTGCTGATGCCCGGGATCAGTGGGATGCTCCCTTCAGTGGCGGCTTTCAGCAGCGGCTCGGTCAAGCCCGGGCTGATAGCGAACTGCGCGCCGGCTTCAGTCACTTCTGCCAGCTGCTGTGGGTTCAGTACTGTACCCGCACCGATAATGGCTTCAGGCACTTCTTTCGCAATCGCGCGAATCGCGTCGATGGCACAGGCGGTACGCAGCGTTACTTCGAGCACGCGCACGCCACCGGCTACCAGCGCTTTTGCCATCGGCACCGCATGTTCCAGCTTGTTAACGACGATAACCGGAACGACCGGGCCAGTTTTCAGGATCTGTTCTGCTGTTGTTTTCCAATTTTTCATCTGAGTGCCTCTTAGCCACTTTTAATCTGTTTTCCGCGGGGCATATACCCGTCGCGGGCTTAAAATTTAATGCAGGTTGCGCCTTGTTCAGCGCCCGAAAGCTGTTCGCGCAATGCGCCGAATAGCTCGCGTCCGGTTCCTGTGCGCTCGGCGCTGAGATCCGGGTGATAAGCAGTGCGCGCCGCAAGTACGGCTTCATCGACAAGCAACGTTAGCTCGCCGGTCTGGCCGTTGACGCGAATAATGTCGCCATCCTGCACTTTCGCCAGCAGCCCGCCGTCATACGCTTCCGGGGTAACATGGATTGCAGAAGGCACCTTACCTGAGGCGCCGGATAGTCTTCCATCTGTCACCAGAGCAATTTTGAAACAGCGGTCCAATAATACTCCAAGCGGCGGCATAAGTTTATGCAATTCTGGCATGCCGTTGGCTTTTGGCCCCTGGTGGCGTACCACAACCACGCAGTCGCGGTCGAGTTTACCTGCTTCAAAGGCAGGTAATACGTCGTGCTGGCTTTCGAAGATAACAGCAGGGGCTTCAATCACCTGATTCTCAGCCGGAACAGCAGAGGTTTTCATCACCGCACGCCCCAGGTTTCCGCTAAGCACTTTCGTTCCGCCGTGGCGGGAGAACGGTTTTTCCATGGTGGCAATCACGTCACCATCCAGCGGCTGGCTGGCACCTTGACGCCATGCCAGCTGGCCGTTATCCAGCCACGGTTCCATGGTGTAATGATGCAGGCCAAAACCAGCAACGGTATTGACGTCTTCATGCAGCAGCCCGCCTTTCAGCAGTTCACGCATCAGTACCGGTACGCCACCCGCCGCCTGGAAATGATTAATATCCGCCGGGCCGTTCGGGTATAAGCGCGCCAGCAGCGGCACTATCTCGGAGATGTCGGAGAAGTCGTCCCAGTTAATGATGATCCCGGCGGCACGAGCCATTGCGACAAGGTGCATGGTGTGGTTAGTGGAGCCCCCGGTTGCCAGCAGCGCGACGATGCCGTTTACCACGACTTTCTCGTCAATCATTTTCCCTATCGGCATCCATTCGTTTCCGTTGCCGGTCAAGCGGGTCACCTGACGCGCCGCGGCATCCGTCAGCGCATAGCGCAGTTCAGCGTCTGGCTGGACAAACGAAGATCCCGGCAGCTGCATACCCATAAACTCAACAACCATCTGGTTAGTATTCGCCGTACCGTAAAAGGTGCAGGTTCCCGGCGCATGATAAGAAGCGGCTTCCGCTTCCAGCAGCGCGAGCCGGTCTACTTTACCTTCAGCATAAAGCTGGCGAATGCGAACTTTTTCTTTGTTAGGTAAACCACTGGCCATCGGGCCCGATGGCACAAAGACCGCCGGTAGATGCCCAAAGGACAGCGCGGCCATCGTCAGCCCCGGAACAATTTTGTCGCACACGCCGAGGTAGAGCGCGCCGTCAAACATGTTATGAGATAGACCAATAGCGGTAGACATGGCAATGATTTCGCGGCTCAGCAACGACAGTTCCATACCATCCTGCCCTTGGGTTACCCCGTCACACATCGCAGGTACCCCGCCTGCAACCTGCCCTACCGCGCCCACGGCGTGCAGCGCTTTACGAATCTGTTCAGGGTAATGTTCATACGGCTGATGGGCAGACAGCATGTCGTTGTAGGACGTGATGATCGCAATATTGTTACGCAACATGCTTTTCAGCGCCGCCTTATCGTCCGGCTGGCAGGCAGCAAAACCATGCGCCAGATTACCGCAGGCGAGCTCCGAGCGGTGAACGGTCTTACTCCTGGCCTTTTCAATACGTGCCAGATAGGCTTCACGCGTTGGGCGAGAGCGTTCGATAATACGCGATGTTACCCGTAACAAATTTGGATTCATAAAAATTCCTCAGAAAGTGGCTGTTCTCCCGTTTTCTCTTAGTCATGTCCGGAGTGGGTGATAATACCCTCACAACCCGTTAACCTTGACCTCGGGAGCAAAATCGCTTCAGCTAGTGTAAATAAAAAAGCCCCGCGGGTGAATCCACGCGGGGCTTTTATTCATAAAAAACTATGCCACTTCTGTGTTAGATCATGTTACCGGTAAAATAAAGACGGATTTGTTATCACCTGTTTACCGACAACGTTCTCCCGTGTTACTCAAATTCGTTCCACGAGTGCCCGTCACGGGTAATCATTGCCACGGAAGCTACCGGCCCCCAGGTCCCTGCCTGATAAGGTTTCGGGGCGTCGTTATCCGCAGCCCAGGCTTCGGTGATGGAGTCGACCCATTTCCACGCCTCTTCAACTTCATCGCGACGAACGAACAGCGCCTGAATGCCCCGCATGGTTTCCAGCAGCAGGCGTTCATAGGCATCTGCCAGATGAGACTCGTTGAAGGTCTCGGAGTAGCTCAGATCCAGCTTGGTGGTTTGCAGGTTATGCTTATGCTCCAGGCCCGGCACTTTATTCAGGATCTGAATATCCACGCCCTCATCCGGCTGAAGACGGATGGTCAGCTTGTTCTGCGGCAGCTCCTGCCAGGAATCTTTAAACAGATTCAGCGCAGGATTTTTGAAGTAAACCACGACTTCTGAACATTTGGTTGGCAAGCGTTTACCGGTACGCAGGTAGAACGGTACGCCCGCCCAGCGCCAGTTATCAATATCCACACGAATCGCCACGAAGGTTTCGGTCGCGCTGGCTTTATTAGCGCCCTCTTCTTCCAGGTAGCCCGGCACTTTTTTGCCCTGAGCAAAGCCTGCGATGTACTGGCCACGCACGGTTTTATCACGCACGTTGGTACGGTCAATGCGGCGCAGCGACTGCAGTACCTTCACTTTCTCATCACGGATATGGTCTGCGGTCAGATCGGACGGCGGAGACATGGCAATCATGCAGAGAATTTGCAGCAGGTGGTTCTGGATCATGTCGCGCATCTGCCCGGCCTGATCGAAGTAACCCCAACGGCCTTCAATCCCCACTTCTTCGGCCACGGTAATTTCTACGTGGTCGATAGTGCGGTTATCCCAGTTGTTGGCAAACAGGGAGTTCGCAAAACGCAGAGCCAGTAGGTTAAGAACGGTTTCTTTGCCCAGGTAGTGGTCGATACGGTATACCTGACACTCTTCGAAGAACTCACCGACCTGGTCATTGATCTCCTGGGAGGTTTCAAGGGAGGTACCAAGCGGCTTTTCCATCACGACACGCGCGGGTTTGGCGTTCAGCTTTGCTTTACCCAACCCTTTGCAGATGGCGCCGAAGGTGCTTGGCGGCATCGCGAAGTAGTTTATGGTTACGCGATTCTGCTGATCGAGCATTTTCCCCAGCTTGGTGAACGCGGAGGTATCGTTAACGTCGAGGTTACAGAAATCCAGACGACCGCTCAGTTTGTCCCACAGGCTCTCGTCAATCTTCTCTTTCATGAAGGTTTCGAGGGCTTCGCGTACCACTTTGGTGTACGCCTCTTTATCCCACTCCGCACGGCCAACACCAAGAATTCGGGTTTCCGGGTGGATTTGACCCGCTTTTTCCAGCTGATACAGGGATGGCAACAGTTTCCGGCGCGCCAGGTCGCCTTTTGCACCGAAAATGACCAGATCGCACGCCTGGGCTGTTTGCGTTACCGCCATGTTTGTCTCCTCGTTTCGGATATCCCGGCTGTTACCGACCCCGGAGGGCACAGATAGCATTAAGCCAGGCAAGTCTTGTAATTTTATTACGCTGCAATGTACTGCTTTTGCTGAATTGACGACAACCGTTAACCCCGGTTTGATCGCCTCATTTGCTAACTTTTCCCACAATGCCGCACTAAAGTGTCATTCCGTGCCGTTTTTTTACGCGATGTAACCGTTGCCAAAGTTAGACACCGATCATGTAATGAAAAAAAACAACAACATTAATGCAGTGACTCGCCCTTTCACATTTTAGCGAGAGTATATTCTTGCTAAATCGGCCCACGATTTCTTCTTTTGCTGAAATCGCTAAAACCCATGAGTGCCCGTCTTTATGAATATGCTGGAAAAAATCCAGTCTCAGCTGGAACACCTTAGCAAATCGGAACGCAAAGTCGCAGAAGTGATTCTCGCCGCTCCTCAGGATGCCATTCACTCCAGCATCGCTACGCTTGCCCGCAGCGCTGACGTCAGCGAGCCTACCGTTAACCGCTTCTGCCGCCGCCTCGAAACCAAAGGCTTCCCGGACTTTAAATTACACTTAGCTCAGAGTCTGGCGAATGGCACGCCGTATGTAAACCGGAATGTTGATGAAGATGATAGCGTCGAGTCCTACACCGGCAAGATATTTGAGTCCGCAATGGCGAGCCTTGACAGGGTTCGCCAGTCGCTGGATATGTCAGCCGTCAATCGCGCCGTCGATCTGCTCACCCAGGCAAAGAAAATTGCCTTCTTTGGCCTGGGCTCTTCAGCCGCGGTGGCCCACGACGCCACAAACAAATTCTTCCGCTTTAATGTACCGGTCATTTACTCAGATGACGTCGTTATGCAACGTATGAGCTGTATGAATTGTACCGAGCAGGACGTTGTGGTGCTTATCTCCCACACTGGCCGCACCAAAAATCTGGTTGAACTTGCGCAGTTGGCGCGTGAAAACGATGCCATTGTCCTCGCCATCACCTCTGAGGGCAGTCCGCTTGCCCGCGAGGCCACGCTTTCATTGCTGCTTGATGTCCCTGAGGATACCGATATCTATATGCCAATGGTGTCTCGTCTCGCGCAGCTAACCGTCATTGACGTGCTGGCAACGGGTTTTACTTTGCGCAGAGGGGCAAAATTCAGGGATAACTTGAAGCGAGTCAAGGAAGCGCTCAAAGAATCGCGCTTTGATAAAGAACGCCTTATCTCTGGCGATGAACGTTAAATTTTGATAACAAAGTTGTAACTTATTAGTCTATTCGGTTACGTTGTCATGGGTGCTCACAGCGTCCCCTGACCCACCGAGTTTTGTTCACGCAACACCAAGTTGTTTCAGTCAACGGAGTAATACATGTCCAGACGGCTACGTAGAACCAAAATCGTTACCACCTTAGGCCCGGCAACCGACCGCGATAATAACTTAGAAAAGATTATTGCCGCCGGCGCTAATGTGGTGCGTATGAACTTCTCCCACGGCTCACCAGAAGATCATCAACTTCGTGCGGATAAAGTTCGTGAAATTGCCGCGAAGCTGGGACGCCACGTGGCGATCCTCGGTGATTTGCAGGGCCCAAAAATTCGCGTTTCCACCTTCAAAGAAGGCAAAGTTTTCCTCAACCTGGGCGACAAATTCCTGCTGGATGCCAACCTGGGCAAAGGTGAAGGCGATAAAGAGAAAGTTGGCATTGACTATAAAGGATTACCGGCTGACGTTGTCACCGGCGATATTCTGCTGCTTGACGATGGTCGCGTTCAGCTTAAAGTGCTGGATGTTCAGGGGCTGAAAGTATTCACCGAAGTGACCGTGGGTGGCCCACTGTCCAATAATAAAGGAATCAACAAACTGGGTGGCGGTCTATCTGCCGAAGCGCTGACCGAAAAAGACAAAGCGGACATCATTACCGCCGCCAAAATCGGCGTGGACTACCTGGCCGTCTCCTTCCCTCGCTGTGGCGAAGACCTGAATTATGCCCGCCGCCTGGCGCGCGATGCGGGTTGCGATGCGAAAATTGTAGCGAAAGTTGAGCGTGCGGAAGCCGTCTGCGATGAAGCGGCAATGGACGATATTATCCTCGCCTCGGACGTTGTGATGGTGGCGCGTGGTGACCTTGGCGTTGAAATCGGTGACCCGGAACTGGTCGGTATTCAGAAGACCTTAATCCGCCGCGCCCGTAAGTTGAACCGTGCCGTGATCACTGCCACTCAGATGATGGAGTCGATGATCACCAACCCCATGCCAACCCGTGCGGAAGTCATGGACGTGGCAAACGCCGTGCTGGATGGTACCGATGCGGTCATGCTGTCGGCAGAAACCGCCGCGGGCCAGTACCCTGCAGAAACGGTAGCGGCTATGGCTCGCGTTTGCCTGGGTGCAGAAAAAATCCCAAGCATTAACGTTTCCAAACATCGTCTCGACGTGCAGTTCGATAACGTCGAAGAAGCTATCGCAATGTCCGCGATGTATGCCGCTAACCACCTGAAAGGGGTTACCGCTATCATCTCGATGACAGAGTCCGGGCGCACCGCACTGATGACATCCCGTATAAGCTCCGGCTTACCTATCTTCGCCCTGTCCCGCCACGAACGTACGCTTAACCTGACTTCGCTGTACCGGGGCGTAACGCCGGTCTACTTTGACAGCGTGAACGAAGGCGTGGTCGCCGCGAATGATGCGGTAAACCTATTGCGTGATAAGGGCTACCTTATCTCCGGCGACCTGGTTATCGTGACCCAGGGTGACGTCATGAGCACCATCGGCACCACCAACACCACCCGCATCCTCTGCGTTGAGTGATGTTTAGCGGGCACAGATAGCCTGCTGTCCACCTGAAACATCTTCACAAAATTAGCGGTGGGTGCCCTGGGGCATTCTCCGCTACGCTCACATTATCCCCTTCCATCGCCCTCGGGAAGTTATCACAAATTTGTTAACTTTCGACGAGGATTTAGTAAGCATTCTCTGTGTAAATTGACAGCATCCTTCGCAAATAAGGCTCGGCGTCTTTTGCGAAATATCGACCGATGTCGCGGCTATATTTGCCGAAACATCCTTCTCATACCCTCACAGGGACATTGACGATGCTGGTAATTATTCTTGCTTATCTGGGCGGCCTGTTAACCATTGCCAGCCCTTGCATCTTGCCGGTGCTGCCGTTTGTATTTGCCCGCTCCGACCAGCCTTTTGTTCGTGCCGGACTGCCGCTGCTGGCCGGTATGGCATTAACCTTTACGTTGTTTGCAACCCTTGCGGCCGTTGGCGGCGGCTGGGTGGTGGCGGCTAACCAGTATGGCCGTGGCATCGCATTAGTCCTGATGGCGCTGTTTGGCATCACCCTACTGTTTCCTCGCCTTGCCGATCGGATAATGCACCCGCTTGTTACCGCCGGTAATTCACTGTCCAACCGGGTAGCACCGGGCCAGCCCGCGGGGCCAGGTGGTTCATTTTTAGTCGGCATCGCTACCGGTTTACTGTGGGCGCCATGCGCTGGCCCTATCTTAGGACTGGTACTCACCGGAGCCGCGCTGCAGGGCGCTAACGTGGGCTCAACGCTGTTGCTGTTAGCCTATGCTGCAGGCGCAGCTACCTCGCTTGCGCTCGCGCTGCTGATTGGCGGCAAAGTCTTTAGCGCGATGAAGCGCTCTCTTGGCGTGGGGGAATGGATCCGCCGTATCCTGGGTGCCGGCATGCTGCTGGGCGTGGTCGCGATTACCTTTGGCTTAGATACTGGCGTTCTGGCTCGCCTGTCTACGGCATCCACCGGCGGGATTGAACAGTCTCTGGTTAAGCACCTGTCCCCGGACAGTACGACAGCGAACGCCCCCTCGCCCGCCTCCGTGGTGAAAACGTCTGACGATGACGCGATCCCAACGCTGACCGATGCGGGCGCAATGCCGCCACTTAATGGGGCGACCCGATGGCTTAACTCTCCACCGCTCACTGGCGAATCGCTGAAAGGCAAAGTCGTGCTGGTTGATTTCTGGACCTACTCCTGCATTAACTGCCTGCGCTCACTCCCGTATGTGAAGGCCTGGGCTGAGAAATATCGCGACCAGGGCCTGGTGGTCATCGGCGTGCATGCCCCAGAATTTGCCTTCGAACGCGACATAGGCAACGTCACCAAAGAGGCGAAAAAGTTGGGCGTTACCTACCCCATCGCCATTGATAACGATTACAGCATCTGGCGGGCATTTAATAACCAGTACTGGCCTGCGCACTACTTTATTGATGCCAATGGCCATATTCGTTACGAGCACTTCGGCGAAGGGGATTATGCGCAATCAGAGCGCGTCATTCAGGAACTGCTGCGCCAGGCTGGCGCAAAAAATGTTAATAGCAACATCAGCGCGGTTTCTGCCAGCGGCGTAGAGCAGGCAGCCAGTGGCCAGAATGATATTTCACCGGAGACCTATCTCGGCTACATGCGTGCGCAAAACTTTGCTTCAGGTGACGTAACCGGAGATAAGCCCGCAGACTACCGTCAGCCTTCCGCGCTGCCGCTTGATAGCTGGGGGCTCGAGGGAAACTGGACAATTAGCGGCGAGAGCATCGCGCTTAATCACGCTAATGGCCGGATTTTCTATCAATTCCATGCCCGCGATTTGCATCTTGTTCTCGGCCCGGGGACTGAAGGTAAACCGGTTCGTTTTAAAGTCACTATCGATGGCCAGGCACCGGGCAGCGTTCACGGCTCAGACGTCGCGCCAGACGGCAGCGGCACGGTGACCGAACAGCGCCTGTATCAACTCATTCGTCAGTCAAGCGGCAGCGGCGAGCACACCTTCAGCATCGAATTTGAAGATGCTGGCGTCAACGCCTATGCCTTTACGTTCGGTTAACCGGGAGGTTTGAGATGAAAACCACGATTGTTTCCTCCGCTAAGCGCAGCTTAGCGTTATTCAGCGCGCCTGTTCTCATTATCGCCGCGCTGGTTTTCCAGAACACCGCATGGTCTGAGGCGGAACCGGCGGTTGCTATTCCTGCGCCCTTGCAGGACGAGTCACCCACGGGCGCACACCTCGAAACCGCCGTCTTTGCCGGCGGCTGTTTCTGGGGCGTTCAGGGCGTTTTTCAGCATGTTAAAGGCGTGACCAGCGCAATATCCGGTTATACGGGTGGCAAGGCACGTACGGCGAATTATGAGACGGTGAGCATGGGGATGACCGGGCACGCTGAGTCCGTGCAGGTTATCTTCGACCCGGCAAAAGTCACCTATGGCCAGTTGCTGCAGGTTTACTTTTCCGTGGCGCATAACCCAACGGAGCTGAATCGCCAGGGGCCGGACTACGGTACACAATATCGTTCGACCGTTTTCCCGCTCAGCGACTCTCAGGCGAAAGTTGCAAAAGCCTATATTTCACAGCTTAACGCCAGCCACCGGTTCAGTGCCCCGCTGGTGACAACGGTGGAAGAGCATGCCCAGTTCTACCCCGCGGAGAAATACCACCAGAATTTCCTTAACGACAACCCGAACTACCCTTACATCGTTATCAACGACCTTCCTAAGGTTGAACAGCTTAAAAAACGGTTCCCCGCGCTGTGGAGCAAAGAGCCGGTACTGGTAAAATCCTGAAAAAAAACCGCGCCTGCTGTGCATTGGCGCGGTTTTTCCTTTAAGCAAAGTAAGCTACTTCTTCGTCTTCGGGAACAGTTCGTCCCGGCAGTAAGGCTCTATCTCGCCCTCTTTGCGGGTCTTTAAGAGTTTCAGGATCCAGGTGTACTGTTCCGGATGCGGGCCAACCAGCAGCTCCACCTCTTCGTTCATCCGGCGGGCGATGGTATGGTCATCGGCTTCCAGCAGATCGTCCATCGGCGGGCGGATAAAAATATCCAGCCGATGCGTTTCGCTGTTATAGACCGGGAACAGCGGAATGACTCGAGCACGACACACTTTCATCAGCCGGCCAATCGCCGGCAGCGTCGCCTTATAGGTAGCAAAAAAATCGACGAACTCACTGTGTTCAGGCCCGTGATCCTGGTCCGGAAGATAGTAGCCCCAATAGCCCTGACGTACCGAACTGATAAACGGTTTGATGCCGTCGTTGCGAGCGTGCATACGGCCACCAAAGCGGCGCCGGACGGTATTCCAGACATAGTCAAACAGCTGGTTGCCCTGATTGTGGAACATCGCCGCCATTTTCTGGCCTTCAGAGGCCATCAGCATCGCAGGGATATCTACCGCCCAGCCGTGGGGCACCAGGAAAATCACGTTTTCCCCTTGCGCACGGATCTCATCCACGATTTCTTTGCCGTGCCAGTCCACACGCGTCATCACTTTCTTCGGATCGCGCAGGCCCAATTCAGCCATCAGGACCATTGCCTGCGGCGCGGTGGCAAACATGCGGTCAATGACGGCCTCGCGCTGGTCTTCAGGCATTTCAGGGAAGCAGTAAAGCAGGTTGATTTGCGCACGGCGTCTGGCGCTTTTTCCCAAACGGCCCGCTAAACGCCCAATTTTACCCAGCAAAGGATCCCGGAGCCCCGGAGGCAGAAGCGCCAGTCCGGCAAAAGCGCCAACGCCAAGCCATGCTCCCCAGTAGCGCGGATGTAAAAAGGCTTTTTGAAATTCGGGGATAAACTCACTGTGGTTTTTTTTTGCTTTTTCCATGCGGCTCTCAATAGTTCGCCAGCGGCCTGGCGAGACGAATTTATCGTTATTTTAGCGGGGCGACGGGCGACAGACAAAAGAAAAAGCCGGTCACGAGTACCGGCTTTTCATTATGAGGCAGAATTAGTCAACGCGCAGCTGCGGCACGACAGCTTTCACCTGTGCCAGGTAATCACTGCGATCGGACCCGGTCAGACCTTCAGAACGCGGCAGTTTAGCCGTCAGCGGATTAACCGCCTGCTGGTTAATCCACACTTCGTAGTGCAGGTGTGGGCCAGTAGAACGCCCTGTGTTACCAGAGAGCGCAATGCGATCGCCGCGTTTCACTTTCTGCCCAGGTTTCACCAGCAGCTTCTTGAGGTGCATGTAGCGGGTGGTATAAGTGCGGCCGTGGCGGATAGCAACAAAGAAACCAGCGGCACCGCTGCGCTTCGCCATGACGACTTCACCGTCGCCAACGGCCAGCACAGGTGTACCCTGCGGCATCGCGAAATCGACGCCTTTATGAGGAGCAACACGGCCGGTTACCGGATTGAGACGACGTGGATTAAAGTTCGACGAGACGCGGAACTGCTTCACGGTTGGGAAGCGCATAAAGCCTTTCGCCAGGCCGGAACCGTTGCGGTCATAGAATTTACCGTCTTCTGCGCGAATCGCGTAGTAATCTTTGCCGTCGCTGCGCAGACGTACGCCAACCAGCTGACTTTGCTCACGCTTGCCGTTCAGCATTTCACGGGACATTAATACGGAGAACTCATCGCCTTTTTTTAGCTTGCGGAAGTCCATTTGCCACTGCATCGCTTTGATAACCGAGCTAATTTCAGCGCTAGTCAAACCAGCATCACGTGCGCTGGAAACAAAACTCGCGCCCACCGTACCTTTCAACACGCTATTAACCCAATCGCCCTGCTGGGTTTCGCTGCTCATTTTGAACGCGTTACCCGTACGGTCATAGGTTCGCGTTTCACGACGCGACATTTCCCAGGTCAGGCGCTGTAGATCGCCGTCGGCATTTAGCGTCCAGGAAAGCTGCTGGCCAATCTTCATATTACGCAGATCTTTATCAGCGGAAGCAAGCTGGCTAATGTCGCCCATGTCGATGCCGTACTGATTAAGGATACTGCTCAGCGTATCGCCGGTTGATACCACATATTCATGGACGCCAGCCTCACCGGAGGTCTTCTCGTCCAGCTCATCCTGCGGGATAGTGTCATCCTCAGCGTCGGGAGACTGGTCAAGAGGTTCACTGGCTTCCGGCAGCAGCGAATGAATCTGGCTTTTCTCAAGCTCGATAGTTTTGATTATCGGGCTGGACTGCGGATGGTAAATGGACGGTCGCCATACCGCGACCGCAAGCGTAAGAACCGTCAGGGACCCCAGCATAACGCGGTGGGGTCGTGACAAATTGTCAAATGCCATGGCGACAGAGCGGGCTATCTGTTGCACGTATTCACTTCCTCGTTAATCTCCTTTCAGGCAGCTCGCATACTGGTTCGCAAGTGCGGTCATAAACTGCATATAGCTGTTTTTACCCAACGCGACTCCCATGCCCAGAGGATCTAAAGTGCCGGAGCGAATGTTAGTGCCTCTGGCAACGGCGTTAATTACCGCTGGCCTGAATTGTGGTTCAGCAAAAACGCAAACCGCTTTATGCTCAACCAACTGTGTTCTGATTTCATGTAAACGCTGCGCACCGGGCTGTATTTCAGGGTTCACGGTAAAGTGGCCAAGCGGCGTTAAACCGTAGTGTTTTTCAAAGTAGCCATAGGCGTCATGAAAAACGAAATACCCTTTTCCTTTCAGCGGTGACAGCACGGAACCAACCTGCTTATCGGCGTCGGCTAAGCCTGACTCGAAATCTTTCAGGTTGGCGTCAAGTTTGGCTCGATTTTCGGGCATAAGTTCCACTAATTTATCGTGGATTGCAACCGCCGACAGCCGCGCCACTTCTGGGGAGAGCCAAATGTGCAAGTTGTATTCGCCGTGATGGTGATCTTCGTCACTCTTTGCAATGTGAACCGGTTCGTCACCGTGGTCATGGTCGTCGTCTTCGCCGCCTTTCATCAGCAGCGGTTTCACGCCGGCGAGTGCTGCCAGCTCAAGCTGTTTTGGTTCAGGAACCTGACGCACGGATTTTTGCATAAAGGCTTCCATCTCTGGCCCAACCCAGACAACTAAGTCCGCGCCCTGTAAGCGTTTTACATCGGACGGACGCAGCGCGTAATCGTGTTCAGAGGCGCCATCAGGCAGCAATACTTCTGTGCTAGTCACCCCGTCAGCAATGGCGGAGGCGATAAAACCCAGCGGTTTAATGGAGGCAACGACGGCGGCGTTGGCGCCGGTAGCGGCAGAGCCCCAAAGGGCGGCGGAAAATGCAGCGAAAAGAAGTGTCTTTTTATGTAACATAATGCAACTTATCATCGTGATAACCAGAATAATTGTGATATTATAACATCCGCTAACTTATGCAACCCCTGAAATTGTCATGACAAATTTGGTTGAACTCGAAAATATCTCGGTCTCTTTCGGCCAGCGACGCGTGCTGTCCGATATCTCACTTGCGTTGAAGCCCGGGCGCATTCTGACCCTGTTGGGGCCAAACGGTGCCGGGAAATCAACGCTGGTACGCGTGGTGCTTGGCCTCGTGACGCCTGACAAAGGCATCATCAAACGCGATCAAAATCTGCGTATCGGCTATGTGCCGCAAAAATTACATCTGGATGCCACCCTGCCGCTGACGGTCAGCCGCTTTTTACGCCTGCGTCCTGGTGTAAAGAAAGCCGATATTCTCCCGGCGCTGAAGCGTGTGCAGGCCGCGCACTTAATTGATGCCCCAATGCAAAAGCTGTCCGGTGGTGAAAATCAGCGCGTATTGCTTGCCCGGGCGCTGCTTAATGCCCCGCATTTACTGGTGCTGGATGAACCGACTCAAGGCGTTGACGTTAACGGTCAGCTGGCGCTTTACAATCTGATAGATCAATTACGCCACGAACTTAACTGCTCGGTGTTGATGGTCTCTCACGACCTGCATCTGGTCATGGCAAAGACCGATGAGGTGCTGTGCC
The DNA here is from genome assembly GCF_036500665.1 of Cedecea sp. Classification (NCBI taxonomy): domain Bacteria; kingdom Pseudomonadati; phylum Pseudomonadota; class Gammaproteobacteria; order Enterobacterales; family Enterobacteriaceae; genus Cedecea; species Cedecea sp. Next base: position 114,493 of record NZ_DASYBS010000042.1, on the reverse strand, counting down.
TTAACCACCATATTTGCTGCTCAGGTACGCCAGAGGTGGTGTCGACGCACCCGGAATTTATTTCAATGTTTGGCCCTATCGGCGCTGAGCAGTTAGGCATTTATCGCCACCACCATAATCACCGTCACGATCTGCAGGGTCGCATCGTTCTGCGCAGAGGGAATGGACAGTAATGCTTGAATTGTTGTTACCCGGCTGGCTGGCCGGGATTTTACTTGCCTGTGCGGCGGGGCCACTGGGTTCATTTGTGGTCTGGCGCCGTATGTCCTACTTCGGCGATACCCTGGCACATGCTTCGCTGCTGGGCGTGGCGTTTGGCCTGCTGCTTAACGTTAATCCGTTCTATGCCGTTATCGCGGTAACCTTACTGCTTGCGGTTGGCCTGGTGTGGCTGGAAAAGCGCCCTCACCTCGCTATTGATACCCTGCTCGGCATTATGGCGCACAGCGCCCTGTCGCTCGGGCTTGTTGTGGTGAGCCTGATGTCGAACGTGCGCGTTGACCTGATGGCCTACCTGTTTGGCGATTTACTGTCGGTCACGCTGCCGGACATTGTGTCCATCGCCGCAGGCGTAGTCGTGGTGCTTGGCGTGTTGGCGTGGCAGTGGCGCAGTCTGCTGGCGATGACCATCAGCCCGGACCTCGCCCACGTCGACGGCGTGAATCTGCAGCGCGTGAAAATGCTGCTGATGCTGGTAACGGCGTTAACCATCGGCGTCGCAATGAAGTTTGTCGGGGCGCTGATCATTACCTCTCTACTGATTATCCCGGCGGCAACCGCGCGTCGTTTCGCGCGTACGCCTGAGCAAATGGCCGGCTTTGCGGTCCTTATTGGTATCATTGCCGTTACCGGTGGGCTCGCTTTCTCCGCACTTTACGATACACCGGCGGGCCCGTCCGTTGTGCTGGCCGCTGCGGTATTGTTTATTCTCAGCATGGCAAAGAAACAGCCGGCTTAACCTTCATGTAGACACGAAAAAGGCGCCCGAAGGCGCCTTTTTTAATGCGGAATATTCACGGCTGAGCCGGTGGCACAATGCCAAAGTGCGTCCAGGCGCGTGGCGTGGCAATACGCCCACGTGGCGTACGCTGCAGGAAACCCTGTTGGATCAGGAACGGCTCCAGCACGTCTTCAATCGTCTCACGCTCCTCACCGATGGCTGCGGCAAGGTTGTCCAGCCCAACCGGGCCGCCAAGGAATTTGTCGATAACCGCCAGCAGCAGCTTGCGGTCCATGTAGTCGAAACCTTCGCTGTCGACGTTAAGCATATCCAGCGCCTGCGCCGCTATTTCTGCCGTAATCGCGCCGTCGTGTTTCACTTCGGCAAAGTCACGCACGCGGCGCAGCAGGCGGTTTGCAATACGAGGCGTACCGCGAGCGCGGCGGGCAACTTCCAGTGCCCCCTCCTCGCTCATCTCCAGCCCCAACACGCTGGCGCTGCGCCCGACGATATGCTGCAGATCGGCAACCTGATAAAACTCCAGCCGCTGCACAATGCCGAAACGGTCGCGCAGGGGCGAGGTCAATGAACCCGCTCGCGTGGTGGCACCAATCAGGGTAAACGGCGGCAGATCGATTTTGATCGAACGCGCAGCCGGACCTTCGCCAATCATGATATCGAGCTGATAGTCTTCCATCGCCGGATACAGCACCTCTTCCACCACCGGAGAAAGACGGTGAATCTCATCGATAAACAGCACGTCGTGAGGTTCAAGGTTGGTCAGCATCGCCGCCAGGTCACCCGCCTTTTCCAGCACCGGCCCGGACGTGGTGCGCAGATTAACGCCCATTTCATTGGCCACAATATTGGCAAGCGTGGTTTTACCAAGCCCCGGCGGCCCAAAGATCAAAAGATGATCCAGCGCGTCGCCGCGCAGCTTCGCCGCCTGGATGAAGATTTCCATCTGCGAGCGCACATGCGGCTGGCCGACATACTCTTCAAGCAGTTTCGGACGGATAGCACGATCGATTAATTCGTCCTGGGTGATGTTTCCTGGCGATACCAGGCGGTCTGCTTCAATCATCCTCTACCTCATAGCGCCGCGCGCAGCGCTTCGCGGATCAGGGTTTCGCTGTCGGCACCGGCCCGGCCCACTTTGCTCACCATACGGCTGGCTTCCTGTGGTTTATAGCCCAGAGAAACGAGCGCGGCAACGGCTTCCTGCTCCGCATCATCCGCCTGGCCGCTTTCCGGAGAGGTTAGCACCAGGTCAGCTGCAGGGGTAAACAGATCGCCATGCATGCCTTTGAAACGGTCTTTCATCTCAACAATCAGACGTTCTGCGGTTTTCTTACCGACGCCCGGCAGCTTGATAAGAGAACCAATCTCTTCGCGCTCAACGGCATTCACAAACTGCTGGGCAGACATGCCGGAAAGAATAGCCAGCGCCAGTTTTGGCCCAACGCCATTCACTTTAATCAGCTCGCGGAACAGCGTGCGCTCCTGCTTATTATTAAAGCCATACAGCAGTTGAGCATCTTCACGCACCACAAATTGCGTAAACACCACCGCTTCCTTGCCGATTTCCGGCAGTTCATAGAAGCAGGTCATTGGCATGTATACCTCGTAACCCACACCGTTAGTTTCCAGCAATACCAGCGGAGGCTGTTTTTCCAGCACGATGCCTCTGAGTCGACCTATCACATTCTGCTCCTGCGTTTTAGCGTTGATGCGCGAATTATTAAACCTATGATATAAAAAAGGCTGGATAGATATCCAGCCTTAATTATTTTAATCGCCCCCGCGCCAGATTGAGCCTTGATTCGCTCATCTGCGTCGCGTTTTGCGTCACGTGGCAATGCGTAATGGCTATCGCCAGTGCATCTGCGGCATCCGCCTGCGGGTTGGCCGGAAGCTTCAGCAAGGTACGCACCATGTGCTGTACCTGACTTTTCTCCGCGCTGCCAATACCCACCACGGTTTGTTTGACCTGACGCGCAGCGTATTCAAACACCGGCAGGTCGGCATTTACCGCAGCAACAATTGCCGCGCCCCGAGCCTGCCCCAGCTTGAGCGCGGAATCCGCATTCTTCGCCATAAACACCTGTTCAATAGCAAAATACTCAGGCTGAAACTGGGTAATGATTTCGCTTACCCCCGCGTAAATTAGCTTCAAACGCGAGGGCAAGTCGGCGACCTGCGTTCGGATACAGCCGCTGCCAAGATAGGTTAGCTGCCGCCCGGTCTGACGAATCACGCCGTAGCCGGTCACGCGTGACCCCGGGTCGATGCCGAGAATAATCGCCATCACGCGTCTCCTGAACACAGGTCAGGGTTAGGCTGCCCCATTACAGAGTAGCCGCCACCTCATCGGAGATTTCACCGTTATGGTAAACCTCCTGCACATCATCACAATCTTCCAGCATATCGATCAGACGCATCAGCTTAGGCGCGGTATCCGCGTCCATATCCGCTTTGGTGGAAGGGATCATGGAGACTTCCGCGTTATCAGCCTTCAGGCCAGCCGCTTCCAGCGCGTCTTTCACGGCGCCCATTTCTTCCCACGCGGTGTAAACGTCGATTGCGCCATCGTCGAAGGTCACAACGTCTTCAGCACCCGCTTCCAGCGCCGCTTCCATGATTTGATCTTCGTCGCCGGCTTCAAAGGAGATAATCCCTTTTTTGCTGAACAGGTAGGCTACGGAACCGTCGGTACCCAGGTTGCCGCCGCACTTGTTGAATGCGTGACGAACTTCGGCAACGGTACGGTTACGGTTATCACTCAGGCATTCAACCATGACGGCTGAACCGCCAGGACCATAACCTTCATAAATGATGGTTTCCATGTTCGCATCATCATCACCGCCTACGCCGCGTGCAATCGCGCGGTTCAGGGTGTCACGCGTCATGTTGTTTGACAGCGCTTTATCAATAGCGGCGCGCAGGCGCGGGTTTGACCCTGCGTCTCCGCCGCCCAGACGGGCCGCGGTTACCAGCTCGCGAATAATTTTGGTGAAAATCTTACCGCGCTTGGCATCCTGTGCTGCTTTGCGGTGTTTCGTGTTGGCCCACTTACTATGACCTGCCATAACAATCTCCAAAAGCGCCTTTATCAGGCGGCATCAATTACAAACTCTTCAATCGCCTGCCGGTTGCTCCATGACTTGGTCATCAGGGCCGCCTCTTCGGCGGGCACCCATTTCCAGGCCAGATGTTCCGTAATGGTAATCTGGCGTTCATGAGGCAGCGCAAGACAGAACCATGATTCCGTATTACGCGTAATCCCCGGCGCATAGCGATGACGCAAATGAGTAAATATCTCAAACTCCACGCGGCGCTGGCAGTCCACTAAGGGAAGTGGCTCTTCGACCACGTCGATAGCGACCTCTTCCTTTACTTCGCGCTGAGCGGCCTGCAGCGCGCTTTCCCCTTCCTCGAGGCTGCCGGTAACCGACTGCCAGAAATCAGGATCGTCGCGCCGCTGTAACATCAGCACCCGTTTGGTATCCTGCGCGAAAATCACTACCAGAATCGAAACGGGACGCTTAAAGGTCATCAGTTTTTCTCAGCCTTTTTAACAACTTCAATACCCAGCTCGCTCAGGGATGCCGGATTAGCGAAGCTGGGTGCCTCAGTCATCAGACAGGCCGCGGCCGTGGTTTTCGGGAAGGCGATAACGTCACGGATGTTGTCGGTACCGGTCAACAGCATGGTCAGGCGATCCAGACCAAACGCCAGGCCCGCGTGCGGCGGTGTACCGTATTTCAGCGCGTCCAGCAGGAAGCCGAATTTCTCACGCTGTTCCTGCTCGTTAATGCCCAGAATACCGAACACGGTCTGCTGCATCTGGCCGTTGTGGATACGCACGGAACCACCGCCCACTTCATAACCGTTGATAACCATATCGTAGGCGTTGGCAATCGCGGTTTCCGGCTGCGCCGCCAGTTCATCCGGCGTCATGTCTTTCGGCGCGGTGAACGGGTGGTGCATCGCGGTCAGGCCGCCTTCACCGTTATCTTCAAACATTGGGAAGTCAACCACCCACAGCGGCGCCCATTTGTTTTCATCGGTGATCTGCAAATCTTTACCGATTTTCAGACGCAGCGCACCCAGCGCGTCTGCAACCACTTTCTTGCTGTCCGCGCCGAAGAAGATCATGTCGCCATCGGCCGCACCGGTGCGCGCCAGGATACCTTCCACGATGTCCGCGTTCAGGAATTTCGCCACCGGGCTGGTGATTCCTTCGATGCCTTTCGCACGCTCGTTAACCTTGATGTACGCCAGGCCGCGAGCGCCGTAAATTTCAATGAACTTGCCGTAGTCGTCAATCTGTTTGCGGCTGATTTGTGCGCCACCCGGCACACGCAGCGCGGCAACGCGGCCTTTGGCGTCGTTCGCCGGGCCGGAGAAGACTTTAAATTCAACATCTTTCACCAGGTCAGCCACGTCCACCAGCTCCAGCGGGTTACGCAGGTCCGGTTTATCGGAACCATAACGACGCTCGGCTTCGGCGAAGGTCATCACCGGGAAGTCGCCCAGGTCAACGTTAATGATGTCAGTCCACAGTTTACGCACCAAGTCTTCCATTACTTCACGCACCTGCGGCGCGGTCATAAAGGAAGTTTCAACGTCTATCTGGGTAAATTCTGGCTGACGGTCAGCGCGAAGATCTTCGTCACGGAAGCATTTAACAATCTGATAGTAGCGATCGAAGCCGGACATCATCAGCAGCTGTTTGAACAACTGAGGAGACTGCGGCAGCGCGTAGAACTTACCTTTATGCACGCGGGAGGGCACCAGGTAGTCACGTGCGCCTTCCGGCGTGGCTTTGGTCAGCATCGGGGTTTCGATGTCGAGGAAGCCGTGGTCGTCCATAAAGCGACGCACAAAGCTGGTCACTTTAGCGCGGGTTTTCAGGCGCTGAGCCATTTCCGGACGACGCAGGTCCAGGTAGCGGTACTTCAGGCGCGCTTCTTCCGTGTTGACGTGGTTAGAGTCGAGCGGCAGTACGTCGGAGCGGTTGATGATGGTCAGTTCGGTGGCGAACACTTCCACTTCACCGGTGGCCATGTCTTTATTTACGTTACGCTCGTCGCGAGCACGCACGGTGCCAACAACCTGAATACAGAACTCATTACGCAGTTCAGAGGCGAGCTGGAACGCTTCCTGACGGTCCGGGTCGAAAAACACCTGCACGATGCCTTCACGATCGCGCATATCAATAAAGATAAGGCTACCGAGGTCACGGCGACGATTGACCCACCCACTAAGCGTTACTTGCTGTCCCACATGGGATTGATTGAGCTGCCCGCAATATACTGTACGCATGAGATATCCCTTAATTAGCTGCACGCGACCCGCCACCTGCGACGGCAGGCGCTTTGGTGGCAGCTATTTCGACTGTCACAACTGGATGAAAAAAGGGGGCTATTATACTGGAAATAATGGCTGGCGATAACCCCGAAACCGCCGACTGGCGCGAATCGCAGCGCCGGTATTGCAGATTCTCACAAAAATTAACAAAATTTGTAAACTCAGTAACCTGGCTTCCAGCGTAAGGTATTGACCTTTAATCCTTCTCAGAACCGGAGTCACCATGACAGAACTCAACGCATCCCGCACCGCCCTGGTGGTCATTGATTTGCAGGAAGGTATTTTACCGTTTGCCGGTGGTCCACACAGCGCCGAAGATGTTGTAGCACGCGCCGCGCGGCTGGCCGAGAAATTCCGTGCTAACGGTTCGCCGGTAGTGATGGTGCGCGTGGGCTGGTCGGCGGACTATGCCGAAGCGCTGAGACAACCTGTTGATGCCGCCCCTCCCGGCCATGCCCTGCCCGCTAACTGGTGGAGCTACCCGGCTGCGCTCGGTAAAAAAGAGAGCGATCTCGAAGTCACCAAACGCCAGTGGGGGGCCTTCTACGGTACCGATCTGGAGCTACAGCTACGCCGCCGCGACATCGACACTATCGTACTTTGCGGTATCTCAACCAATATCGGCGTTGAGTCCACCGCACGTAATGCCTGGGAAATGGGCTTCTCATTGGTTCTGGCGGAAGATGCCTGCAGCGCGGCAAGCGCCGAACAGCACAACCATAGCCTGAAGTTTATCTTCCCGCGCATCGCCCGTATTCGCAGCACCGACGACATTATCGCTGCGCTATGATTTATATCGGCCTTCCGCAGTGGCAGCACCCAAAATGGAACCGGCTCGGCATTACCTCGCTTGAGGATTACGCTCGCCATTTTAACTGTGTGGAAGGCAATACCACGCAGTACGCGCTGCCAAAAGCAGAAACCGTACAGCGCTGGCGGGAAATGACAGGCGACAGTTTTCGCTTCTGCTTCAAATTCCCCGCCACCATTTCCCATAACGCCGCTCTGCGCAACTGCGGCGATCTCAGCGCCGAGTTTTTTGACCGCATGTCGCCGCTGGCAAATCGCATCGGGCAATACTGGCTCCAGCTACCGGCAACGTTTGGCCCGACAGATCTTCCTGCGCTGTGGCATTTTCTGGACACCCTGCCCAAAGAATTTACCTATGGCGTTGAAGTGCGACACCCGGCCTTTTTCAGCAAAGGGGCTGATGAACAGGCGCTGAATCGCGGTCTACACGAACGCAACGTTAACCGCGCCATTCTCGATAGCCGCCCTATTCACAGCGCCGTACCGCACAACGAAGCGGTGCGTGAAGCCCAGCGGAAGAAGCCCAAGGTTCCGGTTCATGCCATCGTGACCGCATCAAATCCGCTGGTGCGATTTATCGGCAGCGATAACATGGAGCAAAACGCCGCGCTGTTCGACGTCTGGTTAAAAAAGCTGCCTGAATGGGCGACGAAAACGACACCTTATCTGTTTCTTCATACCCCGAACATAGCCCAGGCGCCTGAGCTGGTACATACGCTGTGGCCCGCGCTGCAACAGGCGTTTCCTGAATTAGGCGCACCTCCTGAAATCCCGCAGCAGGCCACACTTTTCTGAGCACTAGCGACAGCATCCCTGTTGCAAGCTATGATAGCGGGAGCCGTGACTGTTTCGACATGGAGTTAATATGGTAAGCGCGCTATATGCGGTGCTGGCTGCCCTGCTGTTAATTAAGTTTTCGTTCGATGTCGTCCGCCTGCGCATGCAGTATCGCGTCTCCTACGGCGACGGGGGGTTTAGCGAACTCCAAAGCGCGATTCGGATTCACGGTAACGCCGTAGAGTACATTCCCATCGCCCTTCTGCTTTTGTTGCTTATGGAGATGGACGGTGCCGAAACCTGGATGGTGCATCTTTGCGGTATTATGCTGCTGGCCGGACGCCTGCTCCACTACTACGGTTATCACCACCGGCTGATCCGCTGGCGTCGCTCCGGCATGGGTGCCACCTGGTGTTCACTGCTGCTGATGGTGCTGGCTAACTTATGGTATATGCCTTGGGAGTTGGTTTTCTCGCTCCATTAACGCAAAATACGCCCCTTTCGAATTTCCGGATTTAACGTTATGTCTGACCGCGATACGCTGTTTTCCGCCCCAATTGCCAAGCTGGGCGACTGGACCTTTGATGAGCGGGTAGCCGAAGTGTTCCCCGATATGATCCAGCGCTCGGTGCCCGGTTACTCCAATATCATCTCCATGATTGGTATGCTGGCGGAGCGCTTTGTGCAGCCACATAGCCAGGTTTATGACCTCGGCTGCTCTTTGGGCGCGGCAACATTATCGGTGCGTCGTAACATTCATCACGATAGCTGCAAAATCATCGCCGTCGACAACTCTCCGGCAATGGTAGAACGCTGCCGCCGCCATCTCGATGCCTTTAAAGCCCAGACGCCGGTCGACGTTATCGAAGGCGATATTCGCAATATTACGATTGAAAATGCCTCAATGGTGGTACTCAACTTCACCCTACAATTCCTCGAGCCTGATGACCGCCAACTGCTGCTGAACAAAATCTGGCAGGGCCTGAAACCGGGCGGCGCCCTGGTGCTGTCAGAAAAATTCAGTTTTGAAGACGCTGAAGTCGGCGAGCTGCTGTTTAACATGCACCATGACTTTAAGCGTGCGAACGGCTACAGCGAACTCGAAATCAGCCAGAAACGCAGCATGCTGGAGAATGTCATGTTGACGGACTCGGTTGAGACGCATAAAAAACGCCTCAAACAGGCGGGCTTTGAACACGCAGAACTGTGGTTCCAGTGCTTTAACTTTGGCTCTCTGGTGGCCGTCAAATCCGGAGAAACCGCGTGATTGATTTCGGAAATTTTTATCAGCTGATCGCCAAAAACCATCTTGCACCGTGGCTGGAAACACTCCCTGCACAAATAGCCAGCTGGCAACGCGAGTCGCTACATGGCCAGTTTAAGCACTGGTACAACACGGTTAACTATCTGCCGGACATGACGCCTCACCGCCTCGATCTGCTTCACAGCGTAACCGCTGAGCCGGCGGCACCGCTGAGTGAAGGCCAGCGTCTTGGCATTGAAAAGCTGCTGCGTAACCTGATGCCGTGGCGTAAAGGTCCGTATTCCCTCTATGGCGTAGACATCGATACCGAGTGGCGCTCAGACCTTAAGTGGGATCGCGTTTTACCGCACATTTCCCCGCTTGCCGGGCGAACCATTCTCGACGTCGGCTGCGGCAGCGGCTATCACCTGTGGCGCATGATCGGCGCCGGCGCGCAACTGGCTGTAGGTATCGACCCTATGCAGCTGTTTATTTGCCAGTTCGAAGCGGTACGTAAACTGTTGGGTAACGATCAGCGTGCGCACGTTCTGCCGCTCGGGATTGAGCAGCTTCCCGAGCTCAACGCCTTTGACACCGTATTTTCAATGGGCGTGCTTTATCACCGTCGCTCACCGCTGGACCATCTCTGGCAGCTAAAGAATCAGCTGGTGAAAGAAGGTGAGCTGGTGCTGGAAACGCTGGTTGTGGAAGGCGATGAAAATACCGTGCTGGTACCGGGTGAGCGCTATGCGCAAATGCGTAACGTTTACTACATCCCGTCAGCGCTGGCGTTGAAAAACTGGCTGGAAAAATGCGGTTTTGTTGACGTGAAAATTGTCGATCGCTGCCTGACAACGCAGGAAGAACAGCGCCGAACCTCGTGGATGATAACCGAGTCGCTGGGTGACTTCCTTGACCCGAACGACAGCAGTAAAACCCTCGAAGGCTACCCAGCCCCGTTAAGAGCCGTTCTGGTAGCGCGTAAGCCATAATCTTTAAATAAAAAACCCGGCGCTGAATGCCGGTTTTTTTATCGTCGCTATTGGTTAGCGATATACCTGAGCGCTCCCGCTCCACAGGCTGGAGTCGCCCGGCGTTCCAAGTCCTACTATCTGAATTTTGCTGCCGCCGATTTTTTGGGCTTTTTCTCTTAACTGATTGATTGCATCATCGGTGCTTCCCGGTACGCCGCTGACTGAAACCACGCCAATGCGCTCCTGACCTACAGCGCTGCTATTAATGAGTTCAGGCAACGGCGCAGCAAAAGCGGCTGAAGCGAAAACGGAAGACAGAGCAAGAATCACGGTTGCTGTTAATTTTTTCATTTTTTAAATCCCTATAACGTTGATAGTTGTCGGGAGTGATTATTGCTAACAGGGCGTTTGGGAACGTAAGTGACTGGAAAACGAAATTAAACAATGTGTACAAAAAATGCAGGAGACGTTACATAACGCTTCGCTGGTTACAGAATAAAAAAAGCCCCGGCAGTCCGCCGGGCTTAATGAATAATGGCTTATTACATTATCGAAAAAAGGCTTCGGAGTGATGGCACACCTCGTTATCGCTGCACCGTCGGCGTCAAGGCTGGGAAAAACCTTCACAGAGAAAACCTGCCGTTGACGAAGCAAAGCCTGACAAAAGCAAGGGGTGTCAGAGGGCGCAGGTTCAAATCATCACGTTCCAACCCAATAAATATTTAAAACCAGCTTCTTACGGCTATTTTTGCTCCTTCGTTTTATCCGGGGAATTGTTGGGGGAGAAGTGGGGGGTAAAACCGAGGACGGAAAACCTTGAGAGCTTCGAGTAATCGCAGTTGAAAAACTGTGTTTATACCAATCAAAAAAGCCTGGCGAGGTAACGCCAGGCGGGCAGGCTTGCTTTAACAAAGACCTTTGAAGTTTACGCCATCATATCTACACGCTGGGCGGAGAATAAAATTGTGTTATTTCACCGGCTCCCAGGCTTGCTGGCTTGCTACTGTTGCCATGTTTTTGCCTCCGGGCTCGTAAGCTGGATGATTGATGTTACACCATCCTCCCTGAGGGAATTCGCGGCAACGCCATTTCTTACCATCCGTGCCTTTAACCACTGTTTTGCCTGCGAGATAGGTACCAATACCGTTTGGCCATACCTTGTCCGCATCCGGGCCGGGTTTATCTGCTGCGATCACCGACAATGAACTGCTGTAGCGGGAATCTTTTACCCAGACTTGGTTCTGATGAATACGATCCGCACCGCTTTCGAATTGGATACTGCCGTTCTTTTTCACGCCAACTTGTACATATTTTTCCTGGGTGTCATTCAGCTCACTGGCCAGTTCTTCTGCCCAGCGGTAGTTATTTTTATTTCCAGCAGTGATCTCTATGCTCAGATCGACAACTTCCAGGCCGCGGCTCCCACTCCCACCCAATAACCGGAAACGAACACGATCGCCTTCATCAGGGGACGGGATGCCCGGTTTCACGAACGGCTGTTCTTGCAGCCATCCATCGTCGGGGACAGGAGGCTTGGGATCAACCCCACCTTCGAAGGAAATATCGCTACAGTTAAAGAAGCCTTCATTTCCAGCATCTTCACGCTGCCAGACACTGTACAGAATTGCATTTCCTGTACGATTGGCTGGCAATGTCACCGGTATTTTGTATTGTGGATAGGGTGATGCCTGGATGGCATTGGGCATTTGACCGGTTGCAATCTGCGTCAAGTCTTCCCACTTCAGCGCTCGATTTTGATAATTAACACCGGGTTTAGTGATATATACGGTATACCGTGCCGGGTTATGCGCTGCAGTTGTATCCCACGTCAGGTTGATCTTTGCCCCAGCCTGGACAGAGGTAAGCTTCCATCCGGCACTTTGCGGCTCATCAAGCCCTCTTTTCTTCGGATCTCCGGCTGCACATAATAATCCGTCAGGAACGGCTTTTTTGATTGCGTCCAGATCATTGCGAGGGCTCGGGTTTGCAGCCACTTCATTCCACTGAACCAGCGGGTATTGCTCGGATTTTGCCACAGCGGCGCGACACCCACTATTAGGAATATTCTCGAGCGGCCCCCAGAAGCCCCCCTCCCTGTAACACTGGAGCTGACGAGAGACAGGCCAGGAAACAGCACCGTGCCCATAAGCCAATGGCGACAACGATGTGCAGGCCATGACCACCGCCAAACTAATAACAGTATTCGTTATTCTTTTCATAAATACTTATTCCTTGAAAATAAAGATATCGTGTAATTAAAAAAATATTTATCACTTCGGGAAAGTACAGCCCAAAAATATTTTCAACTAAAGAAAAAGCCTTAACCATCTCACCAGAGAGAATCTCAGATATTACATTTCGGTTATAATTAAATCTTTCAAGGGGGTGACATTAAGGGTGCAAATGTGGATGCAGGTTAAAATGTAAAACATAGTAACTCATATATCCAAAAAGCAGCAAAGCAATCGATGTTATTATAAAACCAACGGTACTGGTCATCGCCGTACGGAAGATGAAGGTTTTACGCGGCGTCAGTAATACGGCAACCAGCGGAATTATGAACAGGAAGTGGCCGATGAAATCCGTTAAACCAAAAGGAATGAATGCCAACACTACAATGGTGGCAAGAACGCCGATGCTCGCATAACCCGCCAGTTTTCCGGTGTAGATATGCCAGGCAAGGCATAATTCAACAAAACCGCAGGCTCGGACATAAAACTCCCAGTCCAACCCCATCGCCAGATAGCTGTGATCTTCCAGAAGCTGATAGAATAAATCGGGCTGCATAAATTTCTCTATGGCGCCCCACAGGAAGGAATAGCAAAGCACGAAACGCAGTAGTTCCAGTTCCGCGCCATAAGCTCTTTTAGGTAATATTGTCTGAATAATTAAATAAACGCCGGTGCCGATAAAAATAAAGTAATCCAGCATATGAAATACGCCATACAGCTGAACGGCATAACTGTATAAAAACAGGATCCCAAAACCTGCAATAAGACTGGTTCTTCTCGAGAAGGCGGTGACTGCAATGGCGTAATGGATATATTTCAGCCACGGATTTTCAATAAGCAGTTCTGGAGTAAGAATAACATGGGGGTAAAAAATCCCCAGAATCAGAAAGAATGCACCCGTTCCCCAGCGCATAATTACCGGTACGGCATTATGCGATTTATCTAACCATCCGTTAAACTGCGGGCGGTCGGTAAAGGAGGGAATTTTGCGATCCAGGACGGAAGTAGCAAAAACTACCGCAATAGAAAAAATCAGCAATGCCCAGAAGTCCAGGGTGCCAGCCATCTGAGCCAGCGATTCAGGGGCTTTCGTGGTGTCGAAATCGACAAACCATTTAACATGTGCTGATGCCACCAAAGGCACGCCCAGTATGCTCGCGGCAGCAATACGAATTTTATTTATCATATCCATAGTATTTCGGGTGCAACGTTCTCATATAAATAATTGTCAGGTAGTGTAAAGAATGGTTAGTAGAGACACCATTAGAGGGCAGCCTGACAAGCTTGAGTAATTTCTTATGGAGCTCAGATAAGATGCCGCTGGGGCGGTAACGTATGTATGTCACGCCTGGGAAATTCTCGAGCGTTGCAAGAAAGGGAACTATTTGATCAGATGAAAGCTAACTGAAAAAATCACCAGCAAAAAAAGCCTTTTTGGGGTTATCTGAACTTATTAGGGCTTTTAAATTGCCTGGTTCAGCCCCCCAAAACACCGGAATGCATTGATATAGATAAAAAAAGCCCCAGCAATCCGCCGGGGCCTGGTACGAGCAAGCATCATATTGGGCGACATGATGCGCGGTAAAAATCTTTTCAGCGCGACGGGTTTGTCACCGCCAGCGCGTTTTTCATTGCCGCCACTACGTCTGCATCCACGCAGTAACGATTAAACTCATCGGCTTCGGCATCGGCGCTCATGGAAACGCCCGCTTTGCGATAGCGCATCGGCGAAGGAACCGAGTGCCCGGCAGAGCTGTGAAGCTCTTCAATACCGTTTGCAACAAACTTGCTAACGTTGCTAAGACGCACGCCTGCGCCCGCCATAATGATTGGAGCACGAGAATGCTGTTTTAGTTCCCGAAGAAGTGAGATTCCCGTTTCGGCCGTTTGCTGCTGCCCTGAAGTCAGTATTCTCGCAACGCCTAATGCCGCCAGCTGTTCGAACGCCTGCAGCGGATGATGGCACATATCAAAAGCGCGGTGGAACGTCACGGCCATCCCTTCGGCGGCCTGCATCACCTTCTCCATTCGCGGCAGATCGATATTGCCGTCCTCATCAAGCATACCGATCACCAGCCCCGGAAAACCGAGCTCACGCACGAAGACGATATCTTCCAGCATGGTGGCAAATTCGCCGTCGGTGTAGCAAAAGTCACCGCCGCGCGGGCGAATAATCGGGTGTACGGGGATCGACACTTTTTGTCTGACCTGCCGAAGCACGCCAGCGGAAGGCGTCAGCCCGCCTTCTTTAGGCGCAGAGCAGAGTTCAATTCTGTCCGCGCCGGCTTGTTCTGCAGTGACAGCACAATCTATTCCATAACAGCATATTTCAAGCAAAGCCATTGATTACTCCTAAAAAACCTGCAGGTCGCCGGTTGTTAACCTGTTTCTGGATGATAATCTGAAAACAAGCTCACAAAAAGGTAGCGTACTATGGCATTCAATTTTGATGAATGGATCGACAGACGTCACAGCGATAGCGCGAAATGGAATAAATTTTCTGACGCGGTGCTGCCAATGTGGGTCGCCGATATGGATTTCCGCTCGCCGCCCTGCATCCTTGAAGCGCTGCAAGCGCGTATTCAGCACGGTGTATTTGGCTATGGTGCGCGCCCGCATGCGCTGATTGACGTCATCACCGAAAGACTCGCCGCCCGCTATCAGTGGCGCATTAAACCCGAATGGCTGCTCTTTTTGCCCGGGGTAGTGGCAGGCCTGAATTTATGCGTTCGCGCCTTTACCACTGCCTCAGCGTTGACGATTGCCCCCACGCCGATTTACCCGCCGTTTCGCAAAGCCGCTCTGTTTGCCCAGCGTAATCAGATAAATGCGCCGCTCAGGCTGCAAGAAAAACGCTGGGTTATCGATCTTGATGCGTTAACAGCCAGCATGACGGGCAACGAAAAACTGTTTATGCTCTGTAACCCACAAAATCCTGGCGGCACGGTTTACCGCCGCAACGAACTGGAACAGCAGCTAGCCTTTGCCCAGCGCCACGATTTAGTCGTTTGCTCGGATGAGATCCATTGCGATTTGCTGCTTGAGCCTGACGCAAAACATATTCCTTTCGCGACATTAGGCGAAGATGCGGCGCAGCGTTCCATTACCCTGCTCTCTCCGTCCAAAACCTTTAATATTGCCGGGCTTGGTGCCTCGGTGGCCGTTATTCCCAATGCAGAACTACGCCGTAAGTTCAAAGCGGCTCGCACAGGCATTGTGCCTGAAGTCGATGTCCTTGCTCTGACTGCGGCGCAAGCGGCCTGGCGAGACGGCGAGGCGTGGCTGCAGGCACTACTGGTGTATCTGCGCGCTAACCGTGACAAGCTGGTCACCTCGGTAAACAACATTCCAGGTTTGAATATACAGCCCCCGGAAGCCACGTACCTCGGCTGGGTTGATGCCAGCGGATTAGGCGTAAAGAACCCGGCTGAGTTCTTTCTTGATGCCGGTCTGGGTTTCTCGCCCGGAGCAGATTTCGGCGAGAAGCAGTTTGTAAGAATTAACTTTGGTTGTACGGCGGCGGTGCTTGATGAAGCCATCCGCCGCCTGCAAAACGCGGTCAAGCCGCGTTAATCAGTCAGCCTGTTCGCTGGCGACGATCTGCTCGATGGTCCAGGGATGGAATTTAATCGTAACTTTGCCGTCGGTTACCGCAAGCGTGGGGTTAGGCAACCTTTCGCGCTCGCCTTTTGGCGAACTGGTTTTCACCGAAATACCTGTTTCACGCAGCCCGGCGTCGGACAGCAGATCCAGCGCCCGTGCATTGAGCGTTTCCGGCTCGCCCGGCAGCACAATTTCAATATGTTCCCAGCCTTCGTGCGGGTAACGCTTCTCGCCCGGCCAGGGAAGTTCCACCACCGTAAACCGCCAGTGCTCTACACACACCGGTTCATCCAGCTTGAATAAACAAATCGGGCGACCGTTGATGATATTTTCACTCAGTAACGTGCCGCATTTTTTCAACCCCGCGCGCCAGCGGTCGGCGGTCGCGTTCTGATGGCAGCGCAAAGAGATGTGATCGGCATCAAGCGGCGCAACCTCGAGCCCAAGCCGGGTGGCAAGTTCTGTTAACGCTTTCGTAAATCTCGGCAGATCTGCCGAAATATCATGCAGTTCATCTACCGCCTGCCAGTTTGCCATGCCGCCATCCTCTTTTTCAGAAAGCGCGTAATCTACCCTGTTCCTGGGAGCGAGCCAACTCCCCGCCGGGGCCAAAATCAGATGAATGGTTATTCATTGCGCCGTTAATAATAATTGCGCCGCCGGTAGGCAAGGCTTTTGCTGACGCCAGGCCGCAAATAACGTTATACTCACGCCCTGTTTCGTTCCTCATTTTCAGGCTGCCCTTGATGCGGCGGCCCAGTACAAATTGTAAGGTATCCCGGTGAATATTCAGTCTCTTCTCTCAGAAAAAGTCAGTCAGGCACTGATTGCTGCAGGCGCGCCAGCGGGCTGCGAGCCGCAGGTTCGTCAGTCGGCAAAAGTCCAGTTCGGCGACTATCAGGCTAATGGCGTGATGTCCGTTGCTAAAACGCTGGGCATGCCGCCGCGACAGGTCGCAGAGAAGGTCATCGCTAACCTCGATCTGACCGGGATCGCCAGCAAAGTTGAAATTGCAGGCCCTGGCTTTATCAATATTTTCCTCGACCCGGCGTTCCTTGCTAAAAACATCGATGATGCCCTTACGTCCGATCGCGTGGGCGTTAGCGTGTCTAAACCGCAAACTATCGTTGTGGACTACTCCGCGCCTAACGTTGCCAAAGAGATGCACGTTGGCCATATCCGCTCCACCATTATCGGTGATGCCGCTGTACGTACCCTCGAATTCCTCGGTCACAAAGTGATTCGCGCCAACCACGTCGGTGACTGGGGTACCCAGTTCGGCATGCTTATTGCGTTCCTGGAAAAACAGCAGCAGGAAAATGCGGGTGAAATGGCCCTGGCCGACCTGGAAGAGTTCTATCGCGCCGCCAAGAAACACTACGACGAAGACGAAGCCTTTGCCGAACGCGCTCGCGGTTACGTGGTTAAGCTGCAGGGCGGCGACGAATACTGTCGTGAGATGTGGCGCAAGCTGGTCGACATCACCATGACGCAGAACCAGAAAACCTACCAGCGCCTCAACGTGACCCTGACCCGCGACGACGTGATGGGTGAAAGTCTCTACAACCCAATGCTGCCGGGAATTGTTGCTGACCTGAAAGAGAAAGGTCTGGCGGTAGAAAGCGAAGGCGCAACCGTAGTGTTCCTGGACGAGTTCAAGAACAAAGACGGCGACCCGATGGGCGTTATCATCCAGAAGAAAGACGGTGGCTATCTGTATACCACTACCGATATCGCCTGTGCGAAATACCGCTACGAAACCCTGCATGCCGACCGCGTGCTGTACTTCATCGACTCCCGCCAGCACCAGCACCTGATGCAGGCGTGGACCATCGTGCGTAAGGCAGGCTACGTGCCTGAGTCCGTCACGCTGGAACATCAGATGTTCGGCATGATGCTGGGCAAAGACGGCAAGCCGTTCAAAACCCGCTCCGGCGGTACCGTTAAGCTGACCGACCTTCTCGATGAAGCTATGGAACGCGCACGCATCCTGGTTGCAGCGAAAAACCCTGACATGCCGGCGGATGAACTGGAAAATCTGGCGACAGCGGTAGGTATTGGCGCGGTGAAATACGCTGACCTGTCCAAGAGCCGCACCACCGACTACATCTTCGATTGGGACAACATGCTGGCCTTCGAAGGGAATACCGCGCCGTATATGCAATACGCCTATACCCGCGTGCTGTCCGTATTCCGTAAAGCCAATCTCGACGAAGCCGAACTGCTGAAAACGAAGGTCGTGATTACCGAAGACCGCGAAGCACAGCTGGCCGCTCGCCTGCTGCAGTTTGAGGAAACGCTGAATGTGGTTGCCCGCGACGGCACGCCGCACGTGATGTGTGCTTACCTTTACGATGTAGCAGGCCTGTTCTCTGGCTTCTACGAGCACTGCCCTATTTTGAGCGCCGCCGACGAGGCCACCCGCAACAGCCGCCTGAAGCTGGCATTACTGACCGCGAAGACCCTGAAGCTGGGTCTGGATACGCTGGGCATTCAAACCGTAGAGCGCATGTAAGCGTAAAGCGTTTCACGCTCAAACCCGGCTAATTTGCCGGGTTTTTTTATCGCTAATCAGAAGTAGCTGCGCAGGTATTCCGTCATACACAGGATTCCCATCGCCTGGCCGTAAGGCATTGAGGTCAGCGGTATCTGGCGGTAAAACTCAAGATTGCTGCCCATTCCTGTCCCAAACGACGTTTGCAACAATTCCCCTCCCGGCGAGATATTGGCCACGATACCGCGTATCGCTTTTTCTCCCGCATCAGCATACTCTGCGCTGACGTAACGCTTGCGTACCGCCTTGAGAATGCCGTAGGCAAAACCCGCCGTCGCCGAAGCTTCCGGGTAAGAATCCGGGTCGTCAAGCAGGGTGTGCCAGAGACCATTTTCATTCTGGCATTTTACCAGCGCCTCAACCTGCCTGTTCAGCACCTGCAACAGATAGCGGCGTACCGCGCTGCTTTCAGGCAGGTCGATAAGCTCGAGGAAGTCCGGGATAACGATGGTCAGCCAGCTATTGCCACGTGCCCAGCGGGCGTTGGCAAAATTGTGGCAGCCTTCGTAGCTCCAGCCGTGAAACCACAGGCCGGTCTCCCGGTCCATCAGGTTCTGAACGTGAAGCAGAAACTGATAGGCCGCCTCTTCCACATACTCTTCGCGGCCAAGCAGTTTGCCGATTTTCGCCAGCGGCAGCACCGTCATCATCAGCGTGTCATCCCACATCTGCTGGTGATTTTCCTCCGCCAGCGTAATGTGCTGCATCCCGCCGAAGCTCGTGCGCGGCATCTCGTACATCGCCCATTCGGCCCAGCTTTCCAGCCACGGTAGCCAGGCCGGATCCTTGCTCTCTTCGTAGCGGTACGCCAGCGTCAGGAAAGGCGCCATGGTATTAACATTTTTGGTCGTAGCGCCTTCGGTAAAGCGCGCGGCAAACCAGCTATCGATGATATCCCGCATCGCGGTATCGCCCGTCAGGCGGTAATACTGCCAGATCCCATACAGCCCGATACCGTGCGTCCACTCCCAGCCAGCCCAACCCTTGGTGTCTATCACCCGGCCGTCGTCCAGCCGCAGCAAAAACTCACCGCTTTCATCACGAATACTCACCAGGCTTCGCGTAACGTTCTCAATCAGCGCTTTAAGTTCATCCCTCGCGATAAAGCGCTGAGGCTGGCGAAGCAGCTGGCTATGCTTAACAGGCCAAACCTTCATAGTATTAACCTCCATGGTATGTTGAATTCAGCGGCACGTCGGCTTTAAGCGTGGGCGCAGGCGGCTTATTGCGGTTGAGATAACCAATGTTGTTATTGCCCCACAGGGCTTCGAAAGGCATCCCGGCCAGCATTTCTACCGTTGCGCGAGCTTCCGGCGAGCTGGCCTGCTCAATTGCGCTGCCAAACTCGCGCATTTTGGCCGTCTCTTCACGCAGCGTGCTGTGGGTTTGTAAGTTGAGCCTGAAATGCAGGGAGACCAGGAACCCGCAGGCCAGCACCAGCAGCGTACCTACGCTCAGGATGGTCAAAATAGTGTGGCTCACTTCCACCGGCTGTATTTTTTGCCCGCTGACAAAGCCCGACATTTGCATCACCACGCCGACCAGCATCACCGCCCCCGCCTGAGAGGCTTTGCGCGTCAGAGTCATTATCCCGGCAAATATCCCTTCCCGGCGCTGGCCGGTTATCACTTCATCCACGTCGGCGATGTAGGTATAGGTATTCCACGGAACATAGTTGATGCCGCCGCGCCCTAGCCCGGCAACGGCCGAAACCAGCAGCAACAGCGCATAAACATCGCTGAGCCCGGCATAATAGAGCACGGCGTAGGAAAACGAGCTCAGGCCAAAAAGCACGACAACCATGCGATACGAGGGCGCGGGTCCAAAGCGGATGCACAGCGGGATCATCGCGATAACCGCAATAAACTGGAAGATAGCCATGGTGCCCAGCAGATTGGAGGCCATCGACGCCTCCTGCATCAGCACGAACACCACGTAATAAGTGAAGACCGCGTTAAAAACGTCCTGCGCTATATAGCCGCCAAGGTACATGCCCAGATGCTGGCGAAAAATCCTGACGCGCAGCGTGGAACTCAGTTCTACGAACAGGCGGTTCAGGCTTTGCCCGAGGCTTAGCTGCTGCCTCTCTGCTTCCGCCCTCAGCGCGGCTTCCGTCCACTCTGCACGCGGGCGCTCCCAGGTGAAGCACCAGACAAACGTCAGCATCAGCGCGCACAGCACCGAAAAGACCAGGCTCGCATAGAAAAAGGAGATGGCATTGTCTTTACCGAACTGGGTCAGCAATATGCCCGGCAGGAAAGAAGCCAGGATGGCCGACATTTGCGCCATAGAAATACGCGCGCCTGAAAACTTGGTTTTCTGTTTAAAGTCGTCGGTCATTTCCGGCACCAGCGTTTCATAAGGCACCAGAATCATGGTGTAGACGACGTCAAAGATCAGGTAGGTGACCAGGTAGTACCAGAAATCCATCTCCCCTACCCACATTAGCGAGTAGCTGAATACGCAGGGAATGCCGAGCAGGATAAAGAACTTTCTTCGTCCGAAGCGCTTGCCGAGCCAGGTGGAACCGAAGTTATCGGTCAGGAAGCCCATTAGCGGGCTGACTACCGCATCCAGCACCCTGGCCGCGGCAAAAATAAAGGTGGCCTCAATAGGAGAGAGCCCGCAAAACGTGGTGTAAAAATAGAGCAGCCAGGCCGCCGTTAGCGCCGTGGTCCCTGCTCCCAAAAAGTCGCCTGAGCCATAGGCCAGGTAGTTCGTTAGTCCAATTTTCCGTGTTTTCATCGCCGTCAGCCCTTATGGTTTTTGGGAGACTCCCTGATGACTGCTCCTCGCTCCGGGAGTAAGTACACGGTTAAAAGTAAAAGCATCGCCGCAGTGATACCTTTCCGCTTCTGCCACCGGCAAACGAAAAATGGCAAAAATGCAAAGGGGACCCGTGCCTGAATCACTGATTGATAAAACAAATTAGCTGGAGGAAAAACGAGGCGTCGACCACCGGATGAGCCCGATGGCCGAAAAGGAGAGCTTACTGGACGTAATTAACGATAACCTGATTGCTGCGCACCCGCAGCGGCGGGTACATAGCCCCGCCGCCCGGCACTTCCCAGACGAAACGCAAAGGCTGATTCGCGTCGGTATTGGTCAGGCCGCGCGTGGTGCCGTTATCGCCTTCCAGAGGCGTACAGTTGGTTGGCGAGCAAAGCTTGACCGTCAGTCCCGCAGGCGTCGGGCCATCCAGCACATAGGTCCAGGCAATCAGCGTCATCCTGCCGCTGACGGGCTGCATCGGCTTCAGTGGGCGGGACGAGGCCGCCACGCCACGGTTACTCAGGGTCACGCCGATGCTGCTGTCCTGCCATGAGCCCTCACCTAACGCCAGCGCGCCAAACGGCACCAGCAACATCAAAAGTAACGCTTTCATTATTTCGCTCCGATCGTTGCCGTCATACGAATGTTGCGGTTGTCCGACAGCTCAAGGCTCGACAGGACCACCAGCTGCGGCAGCGTTCTGCGTAAGAAACGCGCCAGCAGCGGGCGCAGCGCATGGTTCACCAACAGAACCGGCGGTGCGCCTAACATTTCCTGACGCTGAAGGGCATCCTGGGACTGCTCAAGCAGGCGATCCGCAAGACCTGGCTCAAGTCCACCGCCACCTTGTAGCGCCTGGAGCAGCAGGCGTTCGAGCGCCGCATCCAGACCGATAACCTGCACCTCCCCCGTCCCCGGGAACCATTGCTGGGTAATCGCCCGGCCCAGTGCCACACGAACCACGGCGGTAAGCTCATGCGGGTCGTTCTGAATAGGCGCGTGCTCGGCCAGCGTTTCCAGAATGGTGCGCATATCGCGAATCGGCACTTTCTCTTCCAGCAGGTTCTGCAACACTTTATGCAGCGTGGTGAGCGTCACTACGGCAGGGATCAGATCTTCGGTCAGCTTCGGCATTTCCTGGGTCACGCGGTCAAGCAGCTGCTGCGCTTCCTGGCGACCAAACAGCTCCGGCGCAAACTGTCCGATGAGGTGGTTAAGGTGTGTCGCCACTACGGTACTTGCTTCAACCACGGTGAAGCCCTGAATCTGCGCCTGCTCTTTCAGCGCGCTCTCAATCCAGATGGCGGCCAGACCAAAGGCCGGATCGATAGTCGCCTCGCCCGGTAAGGTACCCGCAGCCGTGCCTGGGTTAATCGCCAGCCAGCGGCCCGGGTAGGCATCCCCGCTGCCGATTTCAACGCCTTTCATCAAAATGCGGTAGCGTGCTGGCGGCAGATCCATATTGTCGCGGATATGCACCACCGGCGGCAGGAACCCCATTTCCTGAGCGAATTTTTTACGAATACTGCGAATGCGCCCGAGCAATTCGCCATCCTGCTGGAAATCCACCATCGGGATCAGGCGGTAGCCCACTTCCATGCCGAGCGGATCTTCCAGCTGAACGTCATTCCAGGTGGCTTCCACCGCCTGAGTATTTTCCGGCATTTTCACCGGCTGAGGCGCTTCGGGCGCGGCCATCTGGCGGCCACGCATCCACCAGGCTAAGCCCAGTAACGCAGCGGTAAACAGCAGGAAGACAAAGTTTGGCATTCCCGGCACCATACCGAGCAGCCCGAGTACGCCAGCGGCCAACAACATCACGCGCGGGTTATTGAACAGCTGGGTGACCATCTGTTCGCCAACGTCCTGATCGGTCGCCACGCGGGTAACGATAACGCCCGCCGCCGTGGAGATAACCAGCGCGGGGATTTGAGCGACCAAGCCGTCACCGATGGTCAGCAGGGTATAGCTTTGTGCCGCCGCGCCCATCGCCATATCGTGCTGGATAACGCCGACCATCAGGCCGCCGACTACGTTAATCACCATGATGATAAGCCCGGCAACGGCGTCGCCGCGCACGAACTTACTCGCACCGTCCATGGAGCCGTAGAAGTCCGCTTCCTGGGTCACTTCCGAACGGCGCTTTTTCGCCTCCTCTTCACCAATGATCCCGGCATTCAGGTCGGCATCGATGGCCATCTGTTTACCCGGCATCCCGTCCAGCACAAAACGCGCCCCAACTTCGGCAATACGTCCCGCACCTTTGGTGATAACCATAAAGTTGATGATAACGAGGATAATAAACACCACGATACCGATGGCGAAGTTGCCGCCGACCAGGAAATGACCGAAGGCTTCAACCACTTTACCCGCCGCTGCCGCACCGGTATGGCCTTCAAGCAGGATGATACGGGTAGAGGCGACGTTCAGCGCCAGGCGCAGCAACGTGGTAAACAGCAAAATAGTCGGGAACGCGGCGAAGTCCAGGGTACGTTGAGTGAACATCGCCACCAGCAGCACCATGATCGACAGCGCGATGTTAAAGGTAAACAGCAGATCGAGGACAAACGGCGGCAGCGGCAGCACCATCATCGAAAGAATCAGCAGGATCAGTACCGGACCGGCAAGAATTTGCCATTGCCCGGATTTCATGTTGCCCGGCAGGCGCAACATCGCAGCCAGATTAGCCATCGGAGTCCTTCTCGTTTGCAAAGTCCAGTGCCTCAGGCACCGGAAGATTTTCAGGTTTCTTCGGAATTAAGCCGCCCGCCACGCGCCAGCGTCGCAGTTGCCATACCCAGGCCAGCACCTCTGCTACGGCCGAATAGAGCTGACCGGGGATCTGCTGACCAATCTCAGCGTGGCGGTACAGCGCACGCGCCAACGGAGGCGCTTCCAGCATCGGGATGCGGTTTTCATTACCAATTTCTTTAATACGCTGAGCCACCAGTCCGGCCCCTTTGGCCAGCACTTTTGGCGCGCTCATTTTGTTTTCGTCGTATTGCAACGCCACCGCATAGTGGGTCGGGTTCGTCACGATAACGTCAGCCTTAGGGACATCAGCCATCATGCGGCGGCGCGCGATCGCCCTCTGCTGCTGGCGAATACGCCCTTTAATATGCGGGTCGCCCTCGTTCTGTTTGTACTCGTCGCGAATATCCTGGCGGGTCATTCGCAGCTTTTTAATATGGCTGTAGATCTGGAAGAAGACATCAAACCCCACCATCGGGATAAGTCCCAGGATCACCAGCAGGGCGCAAAGTGCTACCATGTTCAGCGCGTTAGCCAGCGCGGTTATCGGGGATTCGCTCATCAGGCGCATCATCGCCGGCCAGTTGTGCCACAGATACCAGGCGGCAACGCACCCTACCAGAATCGCCTTCAGCATTGCCTTCAGCAGCTCCGCCGCCGTCTGCATGGAAAACATGCGCTTAATCCCGGCGATCGGGTTGAGTTTGCCAAGGTTAAACTGGATTGATTTTGCGCTGAAATTCACGCCCCCCAGCAGCATAGGTGCGGCTATCGCCACAATCACCAGCCCGGAGATCAGCGGCAGCAGCGCCATCACGGCAAACCTTATCAGATGACTGATCTGATGCACGATAAGGCTGGGGTCGTTGATAATCTTATGGTCAAAGTGCAGGCCGTCAGACAGCATCGCGCCAAGCATCTTGCCAAGCGACGCGCCGCCCATCCAGATAATGCACAGCCCCACCAGCAGCATCAGCAGTGAAGTCAGTTCTCTGGAGCGCGGGATCTGTCCCTCTTCGCGCGCCTTTTCAAGTCGGTGGGCCGTGGGGGCTTCTGTTTTTTCCTGATCGCTATCTTCAGACACCGCAACAATCTCGTGGCCGCAATTTCAAGGACAGCATGCCAGAGCACGGTTGGGCTAATAGAGGAATTACAAACGTTTTTGTACGTTTATTTTGGCGTTAAGAAGCCGCCTCCCCCGCGCACGCAGGAGAGGCGACAAGTAAGTTAGAAGCCTAAGCTGTCGAGTAAATCGTCAACCTGGTCCTGGCTTGCCACTACGCCTGCGGCGGTTGTGTCAAGCTGCGGGCCATTCAGCAGGCCTTCATTCACGCGTTTGGCGCGCGCGTCCGGCTCCGGCATGTTCTCCAGCAACACCATCAACAACTGGCGTTCAATCTCCTGAATAACGTCCATCATGCGTTTGATAACCTGGCCGGTAAGGTCCTGGAAATCCTGCGCCATCATGATCTCGAGCAGCTGGGCGTTGGTGAAGCTGGTATGCTCCGGGACCCCTGACAGGTAACTGCGGGTATCGGTCACCAGCTCACGCGCATCTTTCAGCTCGATAGGATTCTCAAACCATGCATCCCAGCGGCCGCTCAGCGCTTTTGCTTCGCTTTCCAGCTGGTTCTGGTGAGGCTGAGACAGCTCCACGCAGTTCAGGGCGCGCTCGGCGGCCTGCGCGGTCATCTGCACGACATAGTCCAGGCGATCGCGGGCGTCAGGAATAGCTTCGGCCGCTTCGGCAATCGCCTGATCGAGCCCCAGCTCACGCAGACTGTCGCGCAGCATGCGGGTCAGGCTGCCGATACGTGCAATGATATCGGTCGGTGAATGCTCGTGTATCTCTGTTGCCGGGTTTGTTGATGAGTGCATTTGCGCCTCCTTACATGCCGAGCTTTTCGAAAATTTTGCCCAGTTTCTCTTCCAGTGTTGCCGCGGTGAATGGCTTAACGACGTAGCCGCTTGCCCCGGCCTGTGCGGCTGCAATGATGTTTTCTTTCTTGGCTTCTGCCGTGACCATCAGCACCGGCATCGCTGACATCGCGCCGTCGGCACGAATGGTTTTCAGCAGTTCCAGACCGTCCATGTTCGGCATGTTCCAGTCAGAGATAACAAAGCCAAAACCACCGGCCTGCAGTTTGTTCAGCGCGTCTACGCCGTCTTCCGCTTCTTCAACGTTATTAAAACCCAGCTCTTTAAGCAGGTTGCGCACGATGCGGCGCATGGTTGAAAAGTCGTCTACGACCAGAAACTTGAGTTCTTTGTCCGCCATAAAATCCGGGCTCCTTCAGTTAAATACGTATTGCCTGTCCGGCACTAATTTTCGCCAGCATCTGCTGGCTAACCTGGCTTAAATCGACCACTTCGCTGACGCCACCAGAATTGATGGCCTCACGCGGCATGCCGAACACCACACAACTTGCTTCGTTTTGGGCGATGGTCCACGCCCCTGCCTGGTGCATCGCCAGCATCCCGACGGCACCGTCATTACCCATCCCGGTGAGGATCACGCCCACGGCGTTACGCCCCGCATGCTTCGCCACCGAATGGAACAGCACATCCACGGCCGGGCGATGCCGGTTCACGGGTGGGCCGTCATGTAATTTGATTTGATAGTTCGCCCCGCTTCTGGCGAGCTCCATGTGCTTATCCCCCGGGGCGATGTAGGCATGCCCCGGCAGCACGCGCTCGCCGTCTTCCGCCTCTTTCACGCTTATCTGACAGAGCTTATTCAGGCGCTCGGCAAACGAACGGGTAAAGCCAGGCGGCATGTGCTGGGTTATCAGCAGCGCCGGGCTGGAAAGCGGCAGCGGCTGCAGCACGTGGCGAATCGCCTCGGTGCCTCCGGTAGAGGCGCCAATGGCAATCAGTTTCTCCGAGCTCAGCAGCGGCCCGGCCTTCAGGGTCGCAGGCACGGCGGCCGGTGCATGAGCGGCAATCTTCGCCCTGGCGGCGGTACGCACCTTTTCGGCAATCATTTCGCTGTAGGCCAACATCCCTTCGCGGATGCCGAGCTGCGGCTTGGTCACGAAGTCGATGGCGCCCAGTTCCAGCGCCCGCAACGTAACCTCAGACCCTTTTCCGGTCAGCGAAGAGACCATCACCACCGGCATAGGCCGCAGGCGCATCAGCTTCTCCAGGAAGTCGAGGCCGTCCATACGGGGCATTTCGACGTCCAGCGTTAGCACATCCGGATTAAACTTTTTAATCAGATCGCGCGCCACCAGCGGGTCCGGGGCGGTAGCAACCATTTCCATATCGCTATGACTGTTGATAATTTCCGTCATTATCTGCCGCATCAGCGCGGAGTCATCGACCGATAAGACACGTATTTTCGTCATGTTCTTTCCTTACTCAGGCCATAGACCGTCTGGCCACGCAGCCAGAAGTCACGGCTGAGGTTACTGAAGTTCTCCGAATGCCCGGCAAACAGCAGCCCGCCGGGTTTCAGCAGCGGAACAAAGCGCTGCAAAATCGCCTGCTGCGTTGGTTTATCGAAATAAATCATCACATTCCGACAGAAGATTGCGTCAAAAGGCCCCGGCACCGGCGCCTGCTTGTCCAGCAGGTTAATCGGCGCAAAATCCACGTGACTGGACAATTCGCTGCGTACCCGAACCAGACCTTGATGCGGCCCCGTTCCGCGCATGAAGTAGCGCTGCATCTGTACCGGTGACAACGTTTTCAGCTCTTCCTGCCGATAGACACCACTTTGCGCCTTCTCCAGCACCTGGGTGTCGATATCGCTGGCAAACACCTTCCAGCGCCCCGCGCCGCCGCCCAGTACATCGGCAAGCGTAATGGCGATGGAATAGGGCTCTTCGCCGGTCGAAGCCGCGGCGCTCCAGACCTTATAATCTCCGGCGCGCTTGCGGGCGTGTTCCGCCAGGATCGGGAAGTGGTGCCCTTCGCGGAAAAACGCCGTCAGGTTAGTGGTCAGCGAGTTAATAAAGGCCTGCCATTCGGCAGTACTGGCGTTCGCCTCCAGCATGCCCAAATAACGGCCAAAATCATCCAGCCCCAGCAGACGCAGGCGGCGAACCAGACGGTTGTAAACCATGTCTCGTTTATGGTCGGCCAGCACGATTCCCGCGCGCTGGTAGATCAACTGGCATATCCGACGAAAATGCGCGTCGGAGAGCGGCAGACGCTGTGTCATCTGTAGCATTAATGACTGTTGCCCCGTGGGCGTTGGTGATGTCATAGCGCCTTCTTCATTCCATTCAAGATGTTACCCATTCTCCGGAAGCGACAAATTCACTGGCGGAGGGCTGAGGTTCGGCACCGCTCAGGTTAAATACGGCCACCACGCCGGAGAGATATTCGGCCTGGCCCGCCAGCGCATCGGTGGCACTCGCCGCCTCTTCAACCAGCGCGGCGTTTTGCTGTGTCACCCGATCCATCTGACTTACCGCCTGGGCGACCTGCTCGATGCCACGACGCTGTTCATCAGATGCCGAGGCGATTTCGCCCATAATGTCGTTAACCTGCGTCACCGAACGGACAATCTCGGCCATCGTGGTCGCCGCCGTATCAACCAGCTTTGACCCCTGTTGAACGCGGTCAACGGACTCCTCAATTAATACTTTGATCTCTTTTGCCGCCTGCGCGCTGCGGCTGGCAAGGTTACGAACCTCACCGGCGACGACGGCAAAACCCCGCCCCTGCTCACCGGCGCGCGCCGCTTCGACCGCGGCGTTCAGCGCCAGGATGTTGGTCTGGAATGCAATGCCGTCGATAACGCTGGTGATATCGCTAATTTTCTGCGAGCTGCCGGCGATATCGCGCATGGTGCTTGCCACGTTGGCCGCCTGCTGCCCGCCCTGCTTCGCGGTATCGGCCGCGCTGCGGGAAAGCTGCGCGGCCTGGCGCGCGTTGTCGGCATTCTGACCCACAGTTGCCGTTAGCTGCTCCATGCTTGCTGCGGTCTCGGCCAACGAGGCGGCCTGCTGCTCGGTACGCGCCGAAAGGTCGTTATTTCCTGCGGCAATCTCACCGATGCCGGTATGCATCGCGCTGGTGCCGCTGCGTACCTGGCTTACCGTCTCTTTTAATGCGGTCTGCATGTTCTTCAGGCCAGCAAAAATTTCCGAGATTTCATTGCGCCCGTAGACCGTAATCGGTTTTGCCAGGTCCCCGGCGGCGATGCTGTCGAAATAGCTGCGTACAATCGCCAACGGCTGAACGATCATTTTGCGTGACCAGGCAAGCGAGCCGAGCAGAAGCACCACGGCGATAATCGTGACTACGACGAAAATTACCGCAGAGATATGGTAATTTTTCTGGCTGTCGCCGCTGGCGGTCGCCACTATTTGATTAATACTTTGCTGCCAGGCATTGAAGTTCGCATCAAAGACATCCTGCGATTTCTGTACCGGTGCACTCATGAAATCGGAAAGTTGGTTGTTTTCAAGCCACGTAGCCTGATGCTGCAGGTCGTCACGAAAAGCGGTGAAGCTCTGTTTCGTAGACGCCAGCATCTTCTCGCCCTCGTCCCCTTTCTGTGGGATCCCGGCGAACTGGTTAAACAGCATATCCGCCTGCTTCAGGCTGCTGCGGGCGTTGGCCATCAGACGTTTAATATCCTCAGGCGGATAGCTTAGCGCCGTGAGCGTTCCCGCCCGGTTTAAGGCGTTACTTGCCTGCAATAGCGCGGCGCGGCTTTGCGTTAACGTATCGCGCTGCTGATTGCCAGCCTCGACCATTTTGAGATTCTGAAAATCGTCACGAAAAGCCCAGAAAGACAAACCATTACTGCCAATCTGCAGCACGCCGCAGACAATCAAAATCAGGAAAAGCGTGGTCGAGATTCGGATACGGTTTAACATCAAAGCTTCCCTCTGCCGGCCATTTGGCCGGTATTCATCTGATCAGAAAGTTTCCCAGTTATCGTCATCACCGGCCCTGGCCGGAGTACGCGGGGTGTGTACCGCAGGGCTTTGCGCCGTCGGCGCGGCCGCTACAGGTTTTTTACTGCCCGCATTCCCTTGCAAACGGAACGTCGCAACCGACTGAGTCAGGCGGCTAGCCTGCTCTTCCAGCGCGGCGGCCGCGGCAGCAGATTCTTCCACCAGGGAGGCATTCTGCTGCGTCACTCTGTCCATTTCAGAAACGGCCAGTGCAACCTGGTCGATACCCCGGCTTTGCTCATCAGAGGCCGAGGCGATTTCCCCCATGATGTCCGTGACCCGCGTAACGGCGTTCACAATGTCACTCATGGTTTCCCCTGCGCTTTCAACCAGTACGGAACCGGTGTCGACACGTGAAACGGAATCTTCAATAAGCGTTTTAATCTCTTTCGCGGCCTGTGCGCTGCGGCTGGCGAGGTTGCGCACTTCACCGGCCACCACCGCAAAGCCACGCCCCTGCTCACCCGCACGGGCCGCCTCTACCGCGGCATTGAGCGCCAGAATATTGGTCTGGAAAGCGATGCCGTCGATGACGCTGATAATGTCGGCGATTTTTTTCGAGGAGCCGGCGATGTCGTGCATGGTTTTCACCACACCGTCCACAACCTTGCCGCCACGCTGTGCGGTTTCAGAGGCGTTAAGCGCCAGCCGGGAAGCCTGACGGGCATTTTCGGCATTCTGCTTAACGGTGGCGGTTAACTGCTCCATGCTGGCGGCGGTTTCTTCAAGGGAAGCTGCCTGCTGCTCGGTCCGTGAAGAGAGGTCATTGTTACCGGCGGCTATCTCAGTCGTGCCGCTGTAGATGGCGTCCGAACCTTCACGTACGCTACTGACAGTGGTACTCAGCGCTTTCTGCATGTGCTGCACGCTGGAGGCCAGCTGGGTGAGCTCGTTTTTACCCTCGACGATAATATTTTCCGTCAGGTTACCGGCGGCAATTTCGCGAATATGGCCAATCACCACGTTCAGCGGCTTGAGCAGGATCCGGCGCATACCGACCCAGACCAGCAGTATGACCGCGGCCAGCGCCAGGGCTAAAATCCCAAGTTGCCAGATGGCGAAGGTATAACCGGCTCGGCTGTCGACGTAAGAGGCTTCGTACATGCGGTCGTTCAGCGCCAGATAGCCGTCATAGGCTTTTTCGAGCGCGTTTTGCATGCCCTGAGTTGACTGGCCAAAGTAGGCGTCCATATTGCCGCTTTCCAGGTAACCGATAAGTTCTGCCAGCGCCTGATGGTAGGCCTGGTAGTCACCGTCGATGTCTTTCACCACGGCGTTCATTTCGGCGGAAATCGGGGCGACCTGTTTAAAGCTGTTGTAGTGCTGTTCGGCGCTGGCGAGAGATTTCTTCGCATTGTTCAGCAGGTCGGTCCTGGCGGCGCTCTGGCTATTGGCCGGATCCATCATCATTCGCGCGGCTGAGCGGCTAAGGTTGATACGCGTGTGCAGCATCAGGATCCAGGCCTGGTTTAATTCAGCCTGCTGAACGCGTAATTCTCGAGAAACCTTGAAGTTGTCATTATTGTTTTTTAAAGAATTAAAGAACATTCCACCGGAAATGATTTGCAGCAGCGCGAACACCACCAGCACCATCATTAGCATGGTGACAACGCGAATACGCTTTAACATAGGACGCCCTTTTAACGACTTGTTCCCGAAGTTATCGGCACAGGCCGCGGGAACTTTACGTTAAGTCACAGGGAAATTAACCGGTTGCGCTACAGCAACCGGCTATGGGTAAGACGTGGCGGCGATCAATAAGTTACGGTGATGGTCACCGTATCGGCGTAATCATCGGGGGTATAGTTAGTGCTCGGGATGGTGACATAGACCGGGTACGCCTGGGCGCTGCCGGTCCCCGTGCTGGAACGATAGTTTGATGCCGTGTTCCCCCACACGGCACCCGATGCCCCGGACGCCTGCCGGAGCTGATAAGGCACCTGATCGGTATTCGCCCCGGTGCCTTTTAGCGCCCCGGTACCACCGGTGTTGTTATTCGAAGGAGTAAGACCCACGGTGTAAAGTGTGCCGTTGGTACAGGCAATGCCGATGGTGTTGTTTGAAGCCAGATTACTTTGCATAGCAGCCACTGCCCCGAAGCTCACATTATTGGCGTAGCTGACGCTGCACTGCTTGCTCACGTTTGCCACCACGTTGAAGGGAAAGTTTGTTGCGACGCCCGTGCCGCAGTTCGCGGGCGGCGCCAGCAGGCCGGTATTGAGCGTAACCGTGGTCATACCGCTGGTGTAAATATCCTGATAGCCCCCCGGCGCCGCGGAGGCTTGTGGCAGCGTCATTTGGGCGTAGACCGTCAGGCTGCCGGTGACGGGCGTCAGATTAAGCAAATTGAGCTGCACCACCGGGTAGGTTGTTCCCGACTGGAACTGGCTCCCCCATGCCCCCCCGCTTAATGTTCCCTGATAAAGCTCATAGGACAGCGTGCTGGCAGGCGGCCCGGCAAAAGACATTTTGTGGTTCCCCACTCCGGCCCCGTCAATATTAAAGCAGAGCGTCACCCCGGCCAGCAGATCCCCCAATTGTTTGGAGCAGCTGTAATCGAAGGTCATCGATGTGTTGGGGGTGCCTGTCGCCAGCGGGTTGACGGTGCCAAAGTTAACCGTTTGTACATTGCTCACCGAGCAAACCACCGCATGGCTAATCCCGGGGGACAGCAAGAGCACCGCCAGCAGCAATAATTGTTTTAATCTCACGCGGATAACTCCTGTTTCAAAAGGCCACAGATTCATTAGCGGCACAGTATCGGCCCGATATTCGTTACGCTTTTCTGGTTCTCGGGGTAGTCAAACTCGGCGATGCAAATGCCGTTTTCCGTGGTCACTCTTAGCTGATTGTGCAGTTCAAGCGCGTCGAAATAGGCCAGGCCATCAAACCCGACAACCGAGTTCTGCCCAATACCGGACATCAACCTGATTGGGCTGCCTTCGGCGATAGCCTTGCCTTTAGTATCAACCAGGCTTACCTGCGCGGCGCGAACCGGCTTGATATCAAAATTCACCAGCGTACCGGAGCGGTCTGCAGGCGTGGCGTTCAGGCTGACGCTGCGGATCCGCATATTGGCCGGGAGGTTCATCGGATCGATACTGATCAGGTTGTTCTGGTAGCTGTTGAGCGGCGTCACCAGCAGTAGGCCACTGCTGTCGCTGGTGCCCACCAGATTATGCTGCAGCTTAACCGGGACATCCGGGATCCCGTCCGTAGAAACCACGGCAAAACCGTTGTTGATCTCCCGGGCGGCGAACACACCGCCGCCCATCATCACCAGCGACCCCGTCGCCCCCGCATAGCCGTAATTGTTGTCAGGAATGCTGCGGAAGCCGCTATATACGCGGCCATAGCGCCCCAGGTAACCCACTTCGCCCTGCCCGGTTTGCTGTGAACTCTGCTGGCTGGCAGCCACGTTCCAGCCCACCCCGCCTTCGGACGGCGGACTCTGGCTGGCATTAAGCTGGTAACCCATCTTGTCGCCGGTACGCTGCACCGTCGCGCCGACAGTCAGGCTATTGCTGGTACTGACGGTCAACATCAGATAAACGCTGCGGTCGCGGGTGTTATCAATATTTTGGTTAAAGCTGGCGCTGAGGGAGACGTTTTCGGTGATGGATTTAAACCAGCTGGCGTTGGCGTAACGAATAGCGCTTTGGTCAGGGTAGCGAAACTGCAGGTAACTCAGACTGAGATTCCCGCCCACACCAAAGTTATATCCCACCACCGCGCTGCCGCTGAAGGCAGGCGGCGGGGCACCATACCTCGTCGCAACATCGTGATAGTCACCGGACGTGGCCGTCGCGCTGGAGCTAAAGTTGAAGCGCCCGCCGGACCAACGGTAGCCCAGGCTATACAAATAGCCGTTCTCCCCGGCATCAGAACTTGCCGCCAGCGCAGTTGAAATCGTTCCGGACTGGCTCCAGGGGATCCAGTCACTGCCGATCCCGCCGTTGACCAGACTGTCGCTGGCTTCCAAATGGCCGCCGGCGGTCAGGCTGTTACTGAAGCCCCGCCGCCAGGTGCCGCTTAGGGCAGGCTCACTGGCGTAGTCGAAGGAGGAATAGCCGTAGTTTTTTCTCACCACGCCCAGCTCGAGGGACCAGTCCGTCAACCCCTGCCGCAGCAAAAGCTGATCGTTATAAAAGGAGAAGTTCTGCACGCTGCTTCTGCCCAGCGCATCCGTCATCATCACCTGAGCATTCCCTGCCCCGGTGATATTTGGCAGAGTATTCAACTGGAAACTGCCCGCAGGCACTTCGCCGTTATAATATTTCACTCCATTGACATACAGCTCAACGCTTGACGGCAGCGTTGCCGAGCCGAGAAAGGCCGGCAGCGGCGTTGTAGGCATGTAGGGTTTTAGGCCAAAATCAGTACCTATTTTTATCCCGGCGATTCGCGTCTGGCGGGACCACGAGAGCGAGCTTGTTAATGTATCGCCGAGGGTAACCGCCAGCATTTTGTCAGGGAATGAGGTGCGCCAGCTGGTATCCAGGCGGCTAAAGGAGTCGTTATCGTTTTGCTCCGTAGAATAACGGGTCAGCTGGGTTGAGCTCAGCACACCCGCAGCGTTAAATGCACGGAACTCGCTGAATGAGTTGACGTTACTTTCTTTTCCACTGTCCGCATAGAGATCGTAGTTCAGCAACGCCCCGAAGGCGTTTGAGGCCGTGGGAGAGGACATATCTGACTGATTAAGCTGGGTGGTTTTCAGATCTAACAGGCTCAGCGGCGCGTTCAGCGCCAGGGTTTGCTGCTGAACGTTATAGTCAACCGTAACCTGCGAAATGTCATTGAGGTAAAAAGGCGGCAGCGCTTTTTCTGGCAGGCGAAATCCCAACTGACGCAGGGCCATCGCGTCGCCGTATAATTTCCCTTCAGCGTAGCCAAGATGAACCAGACCCACGGGATTACCATTCACCGTCGTGTCGAGATATAAATCAACGCCTACAGGCTGAGCTGTGTCATTCGTGGCCGCATTCTGAGGTAAGTCATTATTAGTATCTTGTGCTGCTGTCATGCCTGAGAAAAATAAACCATTAAGCAATATAATTTTTACCAAAGAATATGGCCAGTCATAGATCTTGTTCTGTTTTTTGACCATTGATAGTGACTTCAACTTTTCCACTATGGTAAGTATCGCTGGCAGACGAAGATATTATCCACCGCATAGTTGAACCGGGAAGAACATAACCTAGCAGACCTGAAGTAATTGTTTTTCGCGCACCATTAGATTGAATAAACGTCATGGCTGAAAGCTGAGCGTGGCTGTTACCCTGATTGCTCACATCGACAAACGTTTTGCCATCGATATTCATTAATGCCCATTTTAGCTTCGCCGTGTTTTCCGCCTGCCCAACGGGCTGCAAAAACACCGGAACGGAATAGCGCATCACAAACTGAATTTTATTTCGCTGCAGTTTGGCCGGTGGAAGTTCATCGATAAACAAGCGGTACGCCTGTTCCACCTGATTGGAGGCAGGCCCTGTACGGATAACACGAATGAGCTGGCGCTCGCCCGCAGGCAGCGTCACGATAGGCGGGCTGATAACCAGCCCCTGAGACGTCGACAGCTTGTCGGCATAGCCGCTTTGCTGCCAGTTAAAAACTCGCACCTGCGCGTTGAGCGGCGCATCACCTTCATTACTTAACCAGATACCATCGGCGTTTTGTGCCGCCTTTAACGTCAGGTTAACCGGTGATATTTGCAGGCCACCGGCTACCGCATCTCCCCCCGCCGCCAGCGCCAGCCACAGGCACGCGCAGGCAGATAGTCCACCTAATTTCAATTTCATCCGCTGTCCTGAAATCAGTAGTTAACGTTGACGGTAACCGTATCCGCATAGCTGTCTGGCGTGAAATTCGCACTCGCCGCCGTCGCATAGACGGTATAAGTCTGCGCGGCCCCTGACCCCGTGCCCGCCACGCCGTTACCCACTACGGTTGTGGTAGCGGTGTTCCCCCAAACCGGCCCGGTAGCCGAGGTTTGGTTCAATTGATAAGGGACTTTGTCGGTGTTAGTCGCGGAGTTAGCAACGGACGACATGGCACCCGAACCTGTGGTGGTTCCCCCATTCGCTGCGGAAGGTGCAAGGCCGATAAAATAAGGCGTTGTCTTTGAACAGTTAACGGTAAACGTATTGCTTTGCGAGGTATTTACTGCACTGGCGTTAACCGTCCCCAGGTTAATATTCGAGCCGCTGCCGGCGGTCACCGCACAGGACTTTTGAATAGTAATCAGGACCTGAAACGTACCGTTTGCCACCGCCGCATTAGCCGATGGAATAATCGAAAACGCAGTACAAGAAAGAATTAAGCGTGCTGCAGTGGCTGAATTCATATCCTTAACCTTATTCAAATGACTCAAACATGCTTCGTGGATACACAGCGAAGCGGCACGTGATGATTTAACGTTTTTAATACAGGCAGCGGACTCCGTAACTTGTCGTTAATATAATTCACCCTGAAATCACATACGCTGTTCATAAAATCGCGTCAACAATGCCGAAACCCATATTTCCGGAACCGTTTACACCTGATTGTTCATTTTACAGTCAGGCAATACGGTTTCTTCTCGCGACATTCATAAGCGACGGGTTAGAAAAAAATCAGTACGTTACGTCATCACTTAGTTGAAATTTAGTTTAGAGATCCGGAAATAACCAACCGCGTGGTCAAATTCAGTGAAACGGTGGATTGACGATTTATTCTCCTTTAAAACAGCAAGTTAACCTCCCCCCCTCGTACCTCACTGCAAACTGAAAGGAATATATCCGCAAATTTGTGACACCAATCACAAATAATAATTAAGTGCTACTTAATTAACAATTTACAGAATTTATAAAAAAGAGTTGTATATCGGCGCCGTTTGATTCAATTTATGCTCCGCATATTTACTGCCCGTGAATAATAATTATATAGGGGTCAGTAAGTTACAAACAGACACACATTAACTACAGTCAACTACGGGGTTACTAAGTCAGTGGCAAGTTCAAACAAACTCACGCTATTCATCATTTTGTTCATGATAGCGGGGATCTTCACCGGCGCGGCCATCCACGAATACGCCGCCGCCGACGTCATCAAAGGCTATGCCGATAACATCACGTTATTTACCGATATTTTCCTGCGCCTTATCAAGATGGTGATTGCACCGTTGGTGTTCAGTACCCTGACGGTGGGCATCATGAAGCTTGGCGAGACCTCCACCATTGGCCGCGTAGGCGGCAAAGCAATGGTGTGGTTTGTCTCTTCTTCGGTGCTGTCGATTCTGGTCGGCCTGTTTATCGTTACCCTGGCGCATCCGGGCGCGGGCATGAACCTGGAAGTGCCGACGGAAGCCGTTCAAACCGGCCTCGCCGTTAGCGGCATGACCCTGAAAGCCTTTATTTCCCACACCATTCCAACCAGCATTGCTGGCGCGATGTCGGACAACGAGATCCTGCAGATTGTGGTGTTCTCGATGTTCTTCGGCATAGCCGGGGCTTCTTTGGGTGAGAAATTTAACGCTCCGCTGGTCAGCGCGCTGGATGTGGTTTCCCATATCATGCTGAAAGTCACCGGCTACGTCATGTACGTTGCGCCGCTGGCGATTTTCGCCGCTATCTCTTCGGTGATTGCCACCCAGGGCCTTGGCATTCTGCTGAACTACGCTTCATTTATCGGCGGCTACTATGTGGCTATCGTGCTGACCTGCGTGGTGCTGATTAGCGTTGGCTATATGGTGCTGAAGCGTGATGTCTTCCGTCTGCTGGCGATGCTGAAAGATCCGGTTCTGGTGGCATTCACCACCAGCAGCTCTGAAGCCGCTTATCCAAAAACGCTGGATCAGCTGACCCGCTTTGGCTGCTCGCGTAACATCGCATCGTTCGTTCTGCCTATCGGCTATTCCTTTAACCTGGTCGGGTCGATGGTGTACTGCTCCTTCGCGTCGATGTTTATTGCCCAGGCCTACAACATTCACCTCTCCTTCTCTGAGATTGCCGTACTGATGCTGACGCTGATGCTGGCGTCGAAAGGGATTGCCGGGGTACCGCGCTCCGCGCTTGTTGTGCTGGCCGCGACCATCCCAAGCTTCAACATCCCGGTTGCCGGGATCCTGCTGCTGATGGGTATTGATCACTTCCTGGATATGGGCCGCTCGGCCATCAACGTGCTGGGCAACGGCGTGGCTACCGCGATGCTGTCCAAGAATGAAGGCATGCTGGAAGAAACCGACACCGTGCCGCTGGAAGACGTTAAGGCATAAAAAAAGAGGGGAAAACCACGCCTTTTCCCTCTTTGGTAAAAAATAAAGGGCTACCTTCGGGTAGCCCTTCTTATTTTAGCAAACCGGATTAAGCAACCGCAGAATCCAGCAGCTCCATCTCTTCGCTGTTCAGCAGCTTCTCGATGTTCACCAGAATCAGCATACGCTCGCCCAGCGCGCCCAGGCCCGTCAGGTATTCAGTAGACAGCGTCACCGCAAACTCCGGTGCAGGACGAATCTGGTCAGCGGTCAGCGACAGCACGTCGGATACGCCGTCAACCACGATCCCGACCACGCGCTTCTCAAGATTCAGCACGATAACCACGGTATTGTCGTTATATTCCACGCCGTCCTGCTCGAACTTCAGGCGCAGGTCGATGATCGGCACAATCACGCCGCGCAGGTTGGTCACGCCTTTGATAAACGCAGGCGTATTCGCGATACGCGTTACCTGGTCGTAACCGCGGATCTCCTGCACTTTCAGGATATCAATGCCGTACTCTTCATCGCCAAGGGTAAACACCAGGAACTCCTGGCCTACGTTTTCCCCGGTCAGTTTTGTCACATTCGTTAGTGCAGTCATTTGCGTACCTATTTTCTTATGCGGTTAATCAGGCGACGGTAAGCGCCAGACGTTGTTCACGGTTTAGCCCCTGCAGCGCAGAAACATCGACGATCAGCGCCACGCTGCCGTCACCCAAAATGGTGGCAGCAGAAATTCCCGGCACCTTGCGGTAGTTGCTTTCAAGGTTCTTCACGACGACCTGGTGCTGACCAATCAGCTGATCGACCAGCAGCGCATAGCGGCGTCCTGCGCTTTGCAGGATAACAACAATGCCCTGAGTCGCTTCGGTCTTCGCCCCCTGCACGTCAAAGACTTTCCACAGTTCAACCAGCGGCAGGTATTCACCACGCACTTCCAGCACGCGCTCGCCGCCCGCCAGCGGATGCAGGTCCTCTTCCTGCGGCTGCAGAGATTCCATTACCGCGTTCAGCGGCAGGATGAACACTTCGTCGCTCACCTTAACCGACATGCCGTCAAGGATAGCCAGCGTCAGCGGCAGCAGAATACGGATAGTTGTACCGGCTCCGGCCTTCGACTGAATTTCAACGTGGCCGCCCATCTCCTGGATGTTACGTTTCACCACATCCATACCGACACCACGGCCGGAGACATCGGTTACCTGCTCAGCGGTAGAGAAGCCCGGCGCAAAGATAAGCATGCCAACTTCATCATCGCTCATGCTTTCGCTGACCGGCATCCCCTGAGAGAGAGCTTTGGCGAGGATACGTTCGCGGTTAAGTCCCGCGCCGTCATCGGTGACTTCAATGCAGATATTACCGCCCTGGTGCTCAGCCGAGAGAATCAGGTTACCGACCTCAGACTTCCCCGCCGCCCGGCGTTTTTCGGGCGACTCAATACCGTGATCGAGACTGTTACGCACCAGGTGCGTTAACGGATCGATAATGCGCTCAATCAGGCTCTTATCCAGCTCGGTGGAGCTGCCCATCAGCGTCAGCTCTACCTGTTTATTCAGCTTACCGGCGAGATCGCGCACCAGCCGCGGGAAGCGGCTGAACACATACTCCATCGGCATCATTCGAATCGACATCACCGACTCTTGCAGATCGCGAGCGTTGCGCTGGAGCTGCCCCATGCTGGTAATCAGGTCGCCGTGGTTCACCGGGTCAAGTTCGTTAGAGCGTTGAGCCAGCATCGACTGCGTAATCACCAACTCGCCAACCAGGTTAATCAGCTGGTCAACTTTTTCCACCGCCACACGAATACTGGTTGATTCTGACGCACGGGCAGCAGGCTTATCCCGTTCAACGCGCCCCGTTGCAGGCGTCAGTGGTTCAGGAAGACCGGCTTTTTGTACCGCCACGGCGGTTTGAGCAGGCGCATCAGCAACGGCAACCGACGTGGTTTCCGCCACCGCTGGGGCGC
The DNA here is from genome assembly GCF_036500665.1 of Cedecea sp. Lineage (NCBI taxonomy): Bacteria > Pseudomonadati > Pseudomonadota > Gammaproteobacteria > Enterobacterales > Enterobacteriaceae > Cedecea > Cedecea sp. Next base: position 74,348 of record NZ_DASYBS010000042.1, on the reverse strand, counting down.
TGGCTACGGTGACCGGCACAAAGCTGATTTGCTCGGGCTCAATGACGAAGCAAAGCACGGCGGTAATGTCATCTTCGCTGACGCTGGTTTCAAGCGTCGCGGTAACGGAAGCCGTGTCTTTAACCACATCACTCAGGGTGCCAAGATTACCCAGCTCTTCCAGCATCAGGTCGCGTTCAGCTTCTTTCAGCCCATCAATCACCACCCGCAGTTTGCCGCCATTATCGGCAGGCACGGACGCTGGCTGCTCCGATTCAACTACGGAAAGTTTGGCCGGTGCCGTAGGGGCTTCCCCCTTGGCCTCCAGGGCCAGCTGGCGTAATGCTTTGCAGATGTAGTCGAAGCTTGCAGCATCCGGCTCTTCAGAGTTTTTATAAGCGTCCAACTGTTCCTGCATAATATCCTTGGTTTCCAAAAACAGGTTGATGATATCGGTGTTAAGCTGCATCTCACCGCGTCGCGCTTCGTCCAGCAGGTTCTCCATCAGGTGCGTCGTTTCCTGCAGCACGGAGAAGCCAAACGTTCCGGCACCGCCCTTAATGGAATGGGCCGCACGGAAAATCGCGTTCAACTGTTCAGAGTCAGGCGCCTCAGGCACCAGATCCAAAAGGTGCTGCTCCATATCGGCCAACAGTTCATCGGCTTCGTCAAAAAATGTCTGATAAAAATCGCTAATATCCATGCTCACGCTATCACCTCATACCTGGTTGTGGCGCAACTGTGTTATTCGCCGGAGCCGCCGTAGGATCCTGCTGCAGAACACCGATCGGCTGGTTATCGCTCTCTGAGTTCTCGTGCATGATGGCGTCTTCGGTCTGTTTATTAAGCACCAGCAAACTGATGCGACGGTTAATGGCGTCACCGCCTCCGCGTTTGGAGAGGCTCATCTGCGAGGACATCCCAATGACGCGCAGCACTTTGCCGTCGTCGAGACCGCCCGCTACCAGCTCACGACGGGAAGCGTTCGCGCGATCGGCGGAAAGCTCCCAGTTGCTGTAGCCGCGTTCGCCGTTGGCGTAAGGCAAATCATCGGTATGGCCCGACAGACTGATTTTGTTTGGAATACCGTTCAGCACCGGGGCGATTTTGCGCAGAATATCGCGCATGTACGGCTCCACTTCCGCGCTGCCGTTTTTAAACATTGGGCGGTTTTGACTGTCGATAATCTGAATTCGCAGACCTTCCTGAACCAGGTCTATTTGCAAATGCGGGCGCAGCGCGCGCAGCTTAGGATCCGACTCAATAAGCTGGTCCAGATCGCCTTTGATGCGCTTCAGGCGGTTGGTTTCCATCCGCTTGCGCAGCTCTTCAATATTGGGCTGTTTTTTCACTTCGCCCTGCTGCTGGGTGACATCATCGCCGCCGCCGGGGATCGGGCTTTCGCTGTCGGCAATACGCTGACCACCGGTAATCGCCTGGGCTAGCGGCGTGCGGAAATAGTCAGCAATTTGCGCCAGCTCTTTCGGGCTGGAGATTGAAATCAGCCACATGACCAGAAAGAAAGCCATCATTGCAGTCATAAAGTCTGCATAGGCAATCTTCCAGGAGCCGTGAGCCGCCCCGCCGTGTCCCTTGTGCTTGCGGCGCTTTACGACAACGATGGGATGGGCCTGATTTTTCATACTTCTTCTTCCGTCGCGCGCTGCGCGTTCGGCGAACGTACCGCCCGGACATGCTCTTCCAGCTCAATGAACGACGGACGTTCGCTGGAATAAAGCGTTTTACGGCCGAACTCCACCGCAATAGGCGGGGCATAGCCATTGAGGCTGGACAACAAAGTGACCTTAACGCACTGCATCATTTTTGTTGTTTCAGCGCTTTTCTGGCGCAGCACGCTCGCTAATGGGGAAATAAAACCGTAGGCCAGTAAAATACCCAGGAACGTCCCCACCATTGCGTGCGCAATTAACGCGCCTAATTCAGCAGCAGGACGGTCAGCAGAAGCCAGAGCGTGTACCACCCCCATAACCGCCGCAACGATACCGAATGCAGGTAATGAATCGCCCATTAGCGCAAGGCTGTTCGCCGGTATTTCCGATTCGCTTTCATGGGTCTCGATTTCTTCATCCATCAGGGCTTCAATTTCGAAAGTATTCATATTTCCGCTGATGATCAAACGCAAATAATCGACAATAAAATCAAGCATCATGGTGTCCGCTAAAATACGCGGATAGCTGGCGAAGATTTCGCTTTCCTTAGGGTTTTCGATGTCTCTTTCAAGCGAAAACATACCCTGTTGGCGAGATTTAGCCATCAGGCGATAAAGCAATGCCATCAAGTCCATATACATGCTTTTGGTATATTTTGAACGCCTGAAAAGCAGCGGTAATGCTTTTAAGGTGCCCTTAATCGCTTTACCGTTATTCCCTACGATAAACGCACCAATACCCGCCCCACCAATGATCACAAACTCAGCAGGTTGATAAAGTGCGCCAAGGTGGCCGCCGGTTAACATGTAACCGCCGAACACTGTCCCTAAAACAACCAGGTAACCTATTAAAATCAGCACGAGATCATCCTTACGCCGTTGAGTGTAGCGAGGATGCCCAGGAAGGCAGAAGCAGCGTTATGTTTGGGCATAAAAAAAGCAGCGGTAATCTCTTACCGCTGCTGGAATGCGCAAACACAGAATCTGTTAAACAGCCTGTTCCACCTGGTCATCCAGCAGTTGTGGAATAATATCGGCAGCGTTCAGGGAAAGTTTACGTCTTTTTACCGCCCTCGATGGCGGCTGGCACAGACTGCAGGCAAAGCTGCCGACCGGCTGGTGTGCGTGGGTAATAAAATTGCCCCCACAGCAGTTACACTGGCTAAGCTGGAGCATCCCACTCTCAACAAAACGAACCAGCGTCCACGCGCGAGTCAGCGCCAAAAGCGGGCCGTCAGACTGAGAAGGACATTGTTCAAGATAGAGGCGATAGGCTTTAATGACCGCATCAACGCCGGTACACAGCCCACTACGAAGTAAAAACTGCCAGGCATTACAGAACATGGAAGCGTGAATGTTTTGCTCCCAGGTCATAAACCAATCAGTAGAGAAAGGCAGCATCCCTTTTGGAGGAGGACTTCCACGGAGTTCTTTGTAGAGTTTGATCAGGCGACCACGGCTCAGCTGCGTTTCGCTTTCCAGCATTTGCAGTCGGGCCCCCAGTGTTATCAGCTCCATAGCAAGCTGAATGTCGCGAGCTTCCTGGACAATACTTTTCTCGCTCATTTGTTATGCCCTTTTTTTCTTAGGTGCCTCGGCAGGCGTCGACACCTCATTCAGTAAACGGGTAGATAACAAAATACCGGTATGGATTTGCTGTAAATCATCCACACGGGAGTCTTGCGTTAAGCGAGTAATCGCCTGACTTTCGTTAAAACGGAACTGGCAAACTAATTGGTTAGTTTCAGCCAATTTCACCATCTGGGGCAGCGTGAGTTCCCCTAAAGTATTTGCCATATCCTCAGCGATGCCTAAGCGAAACATTGCTGAAGCTTTATCCTGACTAATAAGACGCTGTGCAAGCAATAAATACGATAAATTAATGTCGTAAATATGTTTTAGCAACTCGGAAGTATGCATTTTTTCCATCCCGAATAACCAACTATTATTGTATGCGGCCTAGCCTAAATATTTCGGATGACAGTAGCGTGTCAACGTCCAGAATTTCTCCAGAAACTTACGGCTGTAAGAAACCGAAGCGAACCTGTCGCACGAAAGCTGTTTTCTGAACTATTAGGGGGTTGTTACCGCACCCCGCGATGTCGCCGGGTCGCCCCGGTTAAATTAAAACAATCGTTACGGCCAAAATGCACGGATAAATCTTGCGCTCTGACTTAACCCCTCCGCATACCGCGGTAGAGGCCACTTCCCTGACAAAGCCTGAACGCCTGTTGTCGTTCATCATTTTATTACAAAAAACTAAGATTTTTCCTAATTCGGGCAAACTCTACTCGCAGCCCCTGGCACATACAATGCGGCCATCTGCGATTTTGGAATTTATGTGACGCAGATCACATAAATACATCATCCTTCGGAGTGAAAAGCATCAGAATCGCTTTTCATTTGCTCGCTTTTTCATCTAATCGAGAATTTTCAAGGTGCCGGCAGACGAATAGTGACACTTAAACATCACAACGCCATGAGTTGTCATTGCTTTTTATCCGATACGGGCTGCCAGGAATGCCTGAGCGATCACACTTTACAAAAGCGGTTAGGAGTAATTCACTGTTATTCATAGACTTAAGTTAAATTATAATTGAATTTTAACCGACCGTTATGATTTTAAAAGGACCCGTTACTGAAAGTTATCACGCGATCCAGGTTCGCAAATTAATCGGTTAGACTTATGGCAAATTTTCACCAATCGTCTACCGAACAATGTTGCAAATTCGTTTCATAAGAATAACTAAACAATTTCTATGAGTGGCTTCACATTTCGTATGGCGGAATACGTTGCGCCAGCGCAACAAGTGGTGTAAGAAAATGTTAACAATTCACACTAAATGTGGAGAGAAAGAATGAGCTATCGCCATGTGCTGGTTGCCGTTGCCATCACGCCTGAAAGCCATCAACTGGTTCAAAAGGCCGTCTCCATCGTCAAACCCGGTAACGGCAAAATTACCCTCGTCACGCTTGCCTCCGATCCGGAACTGTATAACCAGCTTGCCGCACCAATGCTTGAAAACCTGCGCGAGCTAATGCTGGAAGAAACCCGCCTTTTCCTCGATGAACTAACAGAGCAAGCGCATTATCCTATTGAAAATGTAATTATTTCCACTGGGGAACTAAGCGAACACATCCTTAGCATCTGTGAGAAACACGATGTTGATTTGGTACTGTGTGGCAATCACAACCAGAGTTTTTTCGGCAAGATAATGTGCTCAGCCAAGGCAGTCGTGGCCTCAAGCCAGGTTGATGTACTGCTGGTCCCTCTGTAACAAGCTGCCGGCAGGAAGCGGGGCTGACGCCGCTTCCTTGCCCCCGGGTTCTCTACTTTTTAAGTTATTCCATAGCGACTAATTACGCCATTTTCTGCAAATTCAATTTTTTATCCTGCCGATCCCGACAAAGGCCAGAACGTGCTACTAGACAACCCTATTTTTGCGGCAGGTGTTGAGCATCGTTGATACAAACCACGATGCCCCCCTTTTTCCCCGCCGAACAAGTACCAGGACAATCGCGCAGTAAAGCGCCAACGCGCCCCCTTCGTGGTCATAAGGATTTACGATAAGCGTAAAAATCAATTCATTAGCGGTAACGGCACATTTTGCAGTCCTGAACCGACCATAACCGTTCTATTTTTATGCTTCTCGCGCGTCAGTACACAAAGACTGGCGGCGGCAAGCCGACGGTTACTTTCCCTCTGATGGAGAGATTTCTTGCTTGCAACGCAAATGATGAAATGGCTCCAGTATTCCCTTGAAGGGTAAATATGATCTCATTCGGCGTTAGTGGAAAATGAAAATGTTTAACCATAAGACAAAAAATGATTAACATAGACATTTATATGACCGGGATTAGTGACATATTTGATACTGGCCAAAAAAGGGGAGCACGTATCGCACGAAAGATATATTCTATATCAAATACAGCAAGTTACAGATCACCACATAAAATTCAGCATTTATTTATCTTTCTCATTAAAAAAAATCAAAGAAGCGAAAATAACAATAATTAGGACTTTTCTCTTATTGAATTGCAGCGTATGTTTATTTTATCTCTTCGTGAAATCGCTCCTGGAAATAAGGATATTAATATGCCTGTGGCAAGCATGATCCAGAAACTTAATGCGCAAATTAATCGTGAGTTCTATGCGTCTCATTTGTGCCTGCATCTGAGTGCGTGGTGCGCGCAACAGAGCCTGACCGGTAGCGCGAATTTTTTACGCAGCCAGGCACAGAACAACGTCACGCACATGATGCGGGTATTCAATTTTATGAAGCAGTCCGGCGGCATGCCAAGCGTCGGCACTATGCCCCCGCCTGAGTGTCATTGTATGACCCTTGAAGAGCTGTTTCAGCAAATGCTGGATGATTACCACCTTCGGCATCAAACGCTGGCAAACCTTCAAGAAGAAGCCAGGGCGATAAACGCAGGTAAGGTGGTAAATTTCCTGGTGGCATTAAGTGAAGAGCAGGATCGCGATGGCGAACGTTTGCAGACGATTCTTGAAGAGGTGCGCAACGCTAAAAAAGCGGGCCTGTGCATGAGCCAAACCGACAGACATCTGCTGGACTTTGTTGAGCGCCAGTACCATTGATCCGCGCCCCTTTTCGATAAAATTCACCCGGCAGCCGCCGGATGAATTTTATTCCCCTGTCTCCACGACAAGTCACCGTTGTCTCGCAATGGAAAGACGGCTTAGTGCGCCTCTTTCTGCTGAGTAAATTTCAGCTCAATCAGGGCTATCGCCTTTTGAATCGCGCGGCGCGTTACCGGATCAACGGCGGCAGGATGGCTGGTAAAGTCGATGGTTTTCAGCTGTTCTGACATCTTTTCACGGACTTCAACCGGCGCAATCACATCAATCACGTCGAGAATTTGTTTAATCACCAGCTGGCACGCCACGACGTCAGAAACCAGTTCCTGATCGGCAGAGAGTTGTTCGGCCATTTTAATCTCCTGTTTTATTTGCGCGATAGTCTACCCGTCCGCCTCGGCGCGAGGCAACAGAACATTCAGCGGAACGCCCATAAGGCTCCTTTTCAACGATAAAACGGGAGCAACAGCCCCCTGGATTTACTTCTCAAACTGCCAGCAGGCCACGCGGTGCCCCGGTGAAATCTCCTGCATTAGAGGGGACTGCTGATGGGATGTGCCGGTTCACTGTACAGCGTCCCGGCCGGTGCCTCCTCAACCAGCGTGCCCAGATACATCACCCCAATACGGTCAGAAATATGGCGAACCATAGACAAGTCATGAGCAATAAACAGATAAGTCAGCCCCAGAGCCTGCTGCAGATCCTGCAAAATATTTACGACCTGAGCCTGCACCGACACATCAAGCGCGGTCGTTGGCTCGTCGGCTATCAGCAAAGACGGATGACACGACAGCGCGATGGCAATCATCACCCGCTGGCGCATCCCGCCGCTAAACTCGTGCGGATATTGATGCAAGGTCCCACTCAATTTTATCGCCGTTGTAGCTATACAGCGTAGAGTACAACGCCTGCATAATGGTCAACGTAGTCCGATCGCTGGCGTACAACGGGTTCATTGCCAGCGGATCGCCGGACGTGATACCGATAATCAGGTTGCCGCCCTGTTTGGTTTCTTTTGCCGGTGCAGATGCTGCAGCGGTCTCTTTTTTGGCGTCATCACAGCCGCTTAATGCCAGGGCCAGCGCGGCGACCAGCGCAGACAATACCAGAGGTTTACGCATTGCTTCAGGAACGCCTTGCTCAATAAGAGCCCGCATAGTGCGACACTCGCAATCGCTTATAAATGTTCATAAAAAAGCATAATCTTAGCTGAAATCTGACTAACCGTGTGTCGTCAAAGTCTGCGGGCCGAAAGGCGTATTATTTACCCCCTGTGCATCACATAATTTTTCCGTCTCCGCCGTATTCTGGCGTAAAAAAAGCAGCCTTTCGGCTGCCCAGTTCAGCGTTAGCGATTTATCGGTTTCAGCGTGTGATGCTCCCCAGGCGGAACATCGCCACCACATCATGCAGGTGGTGTGCCTGCTTTTCCAACTCACCGGACGACAGCACGGATTTCTGCACCAGGTTCACGTTTTGCTGCGTTACGCTGTCCATCTCCCTGACGGCTACGCCAACCTGACCAATCCCCTGGCTTTGCTCAACGGACGCGCTGGCAATCTCGCCCATAATATCGTTGACCTGCTTCACGGCTTTGAGGATCTCATCCATGGCTTCACCCGCCTTTTTCACCTGCTGTGAACCAATATGAATATTGCTAACCGACTCGTTCAGTAAGGTTTCAATCTCCTTTGCTGCCCCGGCACTCCGGCTCGCCAGGTTGCGCACTTCACTGGCCACCACGGCAAACCCCTTCCCCTGCTCCCCTGCTCTCGCGGCTTCCACCGCGGCGTTCAGCGCCAGAATATTGGTCTGAAACGCAATGCTGTTAATCACCGTCGTGATATCAACAATTTTGTTCGCGCTGCTGGCAATAACATCCATTGTCTTCACCACCTGCTTCACCGAGGCTCCCCCGTTAACCGCCGTGTTAGTAGCGTTTTGCGCGAGATGGCTGGCGTGGTTGGCATTGTCGGCGTTTAACTTCACGGTGCTATTAAGCTGCTCCATGCTGGCGCTGGTTTGTTCCAGCGCGGCGGCTTGCTGCTCAGAGCGAGATGACAGATCGGTATTGACCCCGGACACTTCCGTTGCGTTAGCGCGAATAGCATCGGCGCTATCGCGAATGCTGCTGACCGCCTTTTCCCAGTTATCCTGCATTTTCTGAATCGGCGGAACCATCAGGCCAATACAGTTACGGCCTAAATCCGGTAGCGTCGCGGCAAGTTCGCCGCGCGCCAGGACGTGCATATGGTTGCGGATTGTATTCACCGGCTTCACCAGGCAGAACCACAGATAGCGCTCGGTGAAGAGAGCAATCGCAACGCTGATAGCGATTGAAAACATGAGCATAAACTGAGCCGTGCTTATCCACTCAGACTGGCTAGAACTAAGCGTGAGCTGTTGCTTCAGGTTGTGCAGCAGCCAAAGCGTGCCCCCCGCCACGCTCGTCCATGCAAGGCTTGAAAAGATCTGTATCAGCACCACCATTGCGCGGATTTTGATATTACGAAGTACATTCATCTGTCTGATTCCCCGGTCAAAAGTAAAAGGCACGTCCTGTGCTATTTCAAACGGTGCACGTCCTGATTTATCCACTTGTATGTCTGCATAAGTGAAATTAAATCGCGCCGTAGCGCTATTGTCGGCACGTTTCAGCAAAACTTGACGCGCATTCGATCAAAAAATCGCCACGCGTTTTATGGTGAATTTCCGTTAGGTAAAATGCATTCATGTCGTAATTTGAATTAAGGCTTATTTAAAATTCGAAATTTACGAAATCCGCTGCCCTTTGTATTGAATACGCTTTTCTGCAGGCCGCGCGTGCTACCATGTCAGCGGTTAAGCACGAGGTATAAATAAAGATGAAGCGCATTTATCTGGCCGCTACCGCCCTGTTACTTGGCGGATGTACAGTAAGTAAAACGCCTGTACCGCTCAATGCCAACGAGCCTTCCGGTGTCGTTCGCCTTGCCTATAACCTGCCACCGCTGCAGACGGCCAAAGTGGACAAATTCCTCGCGCAGTCGACGGCCACTCGCCAGTGCCAACAGTGGGGATATGCCAGTGCCTTGCCCTATGGCAGCGACATAAAAACCTGTACAACCTATAGCGGCAGCCTGTGCCTGAATACCCAGGTTGTACTGGAGTATCAGTGCCGCGGAGTCAGCGGGCCACAATATGCTGGTGTCACCAGTAACTGGTAATTCCGGCAATTTCATCTATGTTGATTGCATCTGGTTAAAGAGAGTCCTGCCGCCAATGTAATGCGTTCCTGACGATAAATATCTCGCGCCGCCGTTTCCAGAACGGCGGCTTGACTCTATTTGTTAATCAGGAACCTATCATGATCCTTTTATTGCTGCGCACCCTGCGCCAGCACCGCTGGTTCACGCTACTCGGGCTTGCACTGCTGTTTTCCTCCATGGGCAACGGCCTGACTTATGTCCTGGTCTTTAGCCAGCTGTTAAATAGCCATGCTACCCCCACCTGGCTTTCTCTTGCTTATGTTCTCGCGCTGGCTCCCGGCTTGCCCGCAAGCTTTCTTGGCGTGTGGCTGCTGCGCCGATGGCCTGCATTCTCTGTTCTACTCCTGGGTGAAACACTCGGTCTGGCAGGCCTGATTCTTCCGTTCCAGGCGCTGCAGGGCGATCATCCAACATTGCTGCTGTTAAGCCAGGCCGCGGCGGCTTTTAGCACGGGTATGACGGTGCCGGTACTCAGTCAGCTCTTTAAGCAAGGGTTATCAGAAGACCTGATGCCCGCTGCCGCAGGTATTGAAACGCTGGTTTTTGCGGCTAACGTCATTTTTGGCGTAGGGGCAGGCACTCTGCTGTATGGCCACGTCAGCCTCTGGCTGCTGCTTTTTCTGGATGCGCTCAGCTTCGTGGCCGCGATAGCTTTGCTATGGCGTGCCGCCACCTTCTTTATTTTGCAAGGTGAAGAAGAACCAACCTATATCGACAATGAGAGGTTTAGCTGGCGTAGATTGACGCCGCAGCAAAAACGTAGCCTGCTACTGCTGCCCAGCCTGGCGCTGGTCGGGGCGCCGGTAATGGCTTTGCTTCCCGCCCTGGCTCCCGCTCTGCCCGGCAATAATACGGACAACGGGCTGATACTGCTTTTTGCCCGCAGCGTTGGCCAACTTTTAGCGCCCCTGGTACTTAGCGAGAGACAGGTGCGCTATCGCGCCAGCGCCACTCTCCCCTTAACGATAGCACTGCTGCTCTTCACGCTCTGCTATTTCGCCGTGGCGCAGTCCGGTAGCCTGTGGATTGCGGTACCGCTTATTGTCATCGCCCATCTGTTCAGCAACTGGTTCTATCTGGTGGCAACGCTCAACGTCATGGACAGTTTCCCCTCGCGCCACGTTGGCCCGGCAATCGCCTCAAGCTGGCGATTACAGCTTGGCATCACGCTGCTCGTGCCGCTGATAACCGGCGGGATTGCCGACAACTTCCCGGCGCAGTGGGTACTTCTGGGAAGCGGGATGAGCGGGATTATTCTTGCCCTGTTGATGCTGGGTGACTTGCGAAAATTATGGAATTGTAATTTGATAGCGCGTCGGAATAATTCCGCGCTTAATTTTAATAATGATGATGACAGTAAGACAGGTGGATAATGGTATTTTATAAAGCAACACTTGCAGGGGCATTAGCCCTGGTACTGGCGGGCTGTGTCGCGCCGGCTAAAACAACAACGGCGGTTACCGCACCGGCTAAGCAGTGCCAGGTTGGCGACCCGATGACGCAAACCACGCTCTACTTTGGCATCAGCCGTCCGTCAGGCGCGGAAATCACCGCCAATGAATGGCGTAGCTTTGTCGATAAAGACGTGACCCCACGCTTCCGTGAAGGGCTGACCGAATACGACGCAAAAGGCCAGTGGCTGAATGCGAAGGGCGAAGTCACCCACGAACCGAGCAAGGCGATTATGCTGATCCGCGGTAGCGACGCTGAGAGTAGCAAGAAAGTCGACGAACTGCGTGCTATCTATAAAACCCGCTTTGCGCAGGAATCCGTCATGCGCGTTGACCAGCCGGTCTGCGCGGCATTCTGATAAAGCAGCGTTAAGAAAACGGCGGGGAAACCCGCCGTTTTTGTTTTTTTACAGTACTAACCCGGCAAACGCCGCCGACAGCAGACTGACCAGCGTCGCCCCGTACACCAGGCGAAGACCAAAGCGAGACACCACGTTCCCCTGCTTTTCATTCAGTCCCTTAATGGCGCCAGCAACAATGCCGATTGAGGCAAAGTTAGCAAACGACACCAGGAATACCGACAAGATCCCGAGACCGCGCGGTGACAGCGTTGCCATGATTTTTTGCAGCTCAATCATTGCCACAAACTCGTTGGCGACAAGCTTGGTTGCCATAATACCGGCCGCCTTCAGCGCATCCGCCGGAGGAATACCCACCAGCCAGGCAAACGGATAGAACACGTAACCGAGAATTTGCTGGAAGCTCAGGCCGAAGATCGTGGCAAACAGTGCGTTGATGGCGCTGATGAGGGCAATAAAACCAATCAGCATCGCCAGGATAATCATCGCGACTTTGAAACCCGCCAGAATGTATTCGCCCAGCATTTCAAAGAAGCTCTGCGACTCGTGCAGCTTCTCTAATTTAATTTCTGGCTCAGCGCCCGGACGAGTCGGGTTAATGATCGACAGGATAATGAAGGTACTGAACATATTCAGAATAAGCGCAGCCACCACATATTTGGGTTCCAGCATCGTCATGTAGGCGCCTACAATCGACAGCGAAACGGTAGACATCGCCGTCGCAGCCATGGTGAACAGGCGGCGGGAACTGAGGTCACCCAATACGCCTTTGTAGGCAATAAAGTTTTCAGACTGCCCCAGAATCAGCGAGCTAACAGCGTTAAACGACTCAAGCTTACCCATGCCGTTCACTTTGGAAAGCGACGTACCGACGATACGAATAACGATCGGCAAAATACGGAAGTGCTGGAGAATACCGATAAGCGCCGAGATAAAAATTATCGGGCACAGTACGCCAAGGAAGATAAAGGCCAGACCCGCCTTACTCATTCCGCCAAAGACGAAATCACTGCCCTGCCCGGCAAAGGTCAGAAGGTGACCAAAGAAACCAGAGACACCATTAATCACCCACAGCCCGCTGTCGGAATGCAGGAAGAAGAAGGCCAGCAGGCCCTCAATAACGATAAGTTGTAACAAATAGCGGATACGGATGGTTTTGCGGTCAAAGCTCACCAGCCACGCCAGTCCCATAATGACAACAAGTGCGAGTAGAAAATGAAGAATATTCATGTGCAATCTAATTTTGAAAGAAACGTATTTAGCCACAGCTACTGCGTCAGGTAAATGGCGCCTATAAGAATATTTAGCCATAAGTTTTTCCAATGGCAACATAAGCTTACCGTTAGCATGGTTACTATTTCAATCAAAAATATTCGCGTTTTATTACCGCCAACCAGGCCCATTAAATAGAAAAGCGGAACAAGATTAATTCTCATTATTAATTTATGTTGTCATAAATAAAATAATAGTAACAACCATTCTCATTACACTAATATAATTAACAATTCCTTTGCATTCAGAAAAATAAATAATTAAAGTAGCGCCATATTAACGCCCCCCAAAATTATGGAGCCTGTGATGCTGAAGACGGAAATGATTGAAAAACTGAACGAGCAGATGAACCTTGAACTCTACTCCTCCTTGCTCTACCAGCAGATGAGCGCCTGGTGCAGCTATCACAGCTTCGAAGGGGCAGCCGCTTTCCTGCGTCGCCATGCCCAGGAAGAGATGGAGCACATGCAGCGCCTGTTTGCTTACTTAAATGATACCGGGAGCATGCCGCGTATTAACGCTATCCCGTCTCCTTATTTAGAGTACGCTTCGCTGGATGATTTATTTAAAGCGACCTACGAGCATGAACAATTAATTACTCGTCAGATTAATGAACTGGCGCACTCTGCAATGACCTCGCAGGATTATCCAACCTTTAATTTCCTGCAGTGGTATGTTGCCGAGCAACATGAAGAAGAAAAACTGTTTAAATCCGTACTGGATAAACTTAGCCTGGTGGGCAAAAGCGGCGAAGGCCTGTACTTCGTCGATAAAGAGCTGGCAACCCTGGATACCCAGGCTTAATTGCTCTCAGTCAGCAGGCCATTGCGGCCTGCTGCTTTCATTTTAGTGCAGCGCCCCGCCGTCACGCTGACTATGCCAGTAACCGTATAGATCCAGTGCCGCAGGTTTAATGGCCTCAATGCTCCCCCAGAATGCTTCCGGCGACATGCTTTCAAATTTCGCCTGATTTTCTTCAAGCCCGTGCAACGCAATCGCAGCCAGCGCCGGTTGCAGCGCAGACGGCAACGCAGGCCACTCCTCAAGAGCTACGCCACGCATATAGCCGTAGCACCACTCTTCAACGATAGTGATTTCGCGGTTATCCACTTCACGGGTGCCGAACAGCGGTTCAAACTGCTCAGGGTACTCCGCGAGGCGTTCGGCAATATCATTCATATGCTGGAATACCAGTACGCTAAACCGGGTGAGCGCTTCTTTGGTCTCCCACTCGGGTTCAACATCCCCGCCCCATACGGCGCGCAGCACGGTGGCAGGCTCGGTCACTTTTGGCCCGGAGAGAATAGCCGTGAGTAGTCCGTCCAGCTCAGCCACATCAATCACTGAATGGTCCGTGCCATATTTCATCAGCACATCATCAAGCCATACAATTTCATCTTCGTTCAGCGGTCCCTGGGTCATCAGCGGGCTCCTCATATCGCGTTTTTTTTTAAAATGTAGCGTATTGTACCCGTTCCGGCTCCGAAGAGTTATGCCGCATTACGAATCAGACAGGCATTCCGTCAGTAATTGACAAGTCTTGTCGTAGAGCCGCCTGTTATGCTGCAATTCCTGCCATACGCTGTTGTGACCGGCATTTGGGATAGTCAGCAACGCTTTATTTATCTGACTGGAAGCCGAATCATAAAGCCGCCCGGGGATCCCGGCGGGGATCACTTGATCCTCAGCGGCGGCAATCACCAAAGCATTCCCGCTAAATTCAGAGATAATCTGCCACGCATCACTCTCCGCCCAGCTCAGCGGCTTGCGGATAATCGCAGAAAATTCAGGCCCAAAATTTACCCGATATGCCGAAGGATGATACACGCCGGGTACCATCAGGACCAATGAGCGCAGGGGTACGGAGCGGCTTAGCTGCAAAGCGTTATATGCCCCCATGCTCACGCCCATACATCCCGTTAACCGGGAGCCCAGATGTCTGGCGATTGCCTCTGCCTGCCCGGTGCGGCTGGCCAGCGAAGAGTGAGAAAGTTCCCCGCCGGTTTCCCCGTGCCCTATGCAATCAAACGCCGTGCTGCCAAAGCCCAGTTCAGCCAGTAAGTTGCGATAACGCAGGCCTGCCTCACGGTCTTTTGCCCCTCCGTGGATCATCAGCACGTGTCCTTTGCTGCCGAAGATGCTGTCAGCATAAAGCCTGTGGCCCTGAAAACTGACGTCAAAATAGTGTCGTGAAGAGATGTTCATATTCACCTGAGCGTGGTGCTAATCGATGGCTCAGCATGGCATTCTTTTAGGGGAACAGGCAAAGGACGAAGGCGTAAATTTCTGGAAGGCAAATAGCAGGCAATAAAAAACCACCCGAAGGTGGTTTACACGACACTGCTTATCATTGATTTTATTCTTTTATTCCCATGGTACCCGGAGCGGGACTTGAACCCGCACAGCCATAAGCCGAGGGATTTTAAATCCCTTGTGTCTACCGATTTCACCATCCGGGCTCGGGAAGAAATTGGAGGCGCGTTCCGGAGTCGAACCGGACTAGACGGATTTGCAATCCGCTACATAACCGCTTTGCTAACGCGCCAAAATCTTTTGCCTTTTCAGGCCGCAACAGACAAGGTCTATTGCTTAAATCTGGAGCGGGAAACGAGACTCGAACTCGCGACCCCGACCTTGGCAAGGTCGTGCTCTACCAACTGAGCTATTCCCGCATTTTGTACAAGTGACCGTTGGTGGCCGTTAAGCTAATCACTTGATTTTATTATCTTCCGGCAAGCAGTGCTGCCTTTCGATGCGTTGCATTCTACTTACCTGACGCACTGAGTCAATGAAATTTTATAACAGTACGAATCGTTTGCTGAATTTTGCGCCGGATAGATCACGGTTCGAGCAAATCGCCGCGTGCCGCAGCAAGATACTGGAACATAGACCAGAACGTAAGTACTGCAGCAACAAAGAAAAGCGCAATACCGGTGTACTCTATCCACATATTCGGGCGCCACAGCATCCCGATCAACGCGAGCATTTGCGCCATGGTTTTGGTTTTGCCTATCCAGGAGACGGCAACGCGGCTACGCTTGCCGATTTCCGCCATCCATTCGCGCAGTGCGGAGATGATAATTTCGCGGGCGATCATCGTTGCCGCGGGCAGAGTGACCCACCAGGCGTGATAGTGTTCCGCTACCAGCACTAAGGCCACCACCACCATCACCTTATCAGCAACCGGGTCGAGGAATGCGCCAAAGCGCGTACTCTGGTTCCAGCGCCGCGCCAGGAAACCGTCAAACCAGTCGGTTATCGCCGCCAGCCAGAAGATAAAAGCGCAAAGGAACGGGGCCCAGTTGAACGGCAGATAAAACGCCAGCACAAAGAACGGGATAAGGATGACACGAAACAGCGTGAGCAGTGTTGGGATATTGAATCGCATAGTGCCGGTTAACTATCTGTCATAAGTGGAAATTGTCTCTATGTTGCTACAGAGCCCTTAATGTTTCAACGAGTAGTAGATCTTTTCTGCCAATGCCTGCGAGATGCCCGGCACTTTTGCTATTTCTTCAATGGACGCGTTGATTAACGGTTGCAATCCGCCCATATACTTCAACAACATCTGGCGGCGTTTTGGGCCGATCCCTTCGATAGTTTCCAGCGAACTGGTACTTTTTACCTTAGCACGTTTTTTACGGTGCCCGGATATCGCATGATCGTGCGAGTCATCACGGATATGCTGAATCACGTGCAACGCCGGCGAATCCGGTGGTAAAGAGAATCCCTCGCCTTCCGGCTCAAAGAACAGCGTCTCAAGTCCCGCCTTACGATCGCTGCCTTTCGCTACGCCGAGCAACAAAGGATGGTGCTTATCCCAGGAGACATCCAACTCGGCAAACACGGTCTTCGCCTGCCCCAGTTGCCCCTTCCCGCCGTCGATCAGAATCACGTCAGGTATTTTGCTTTCTTCTATTGCTTTACCGTAGCGGCGGCGCAGTACCTGGTTCATCGCGGCATAATCATCACCCGGCGTAATGCCGGTAATGTTGTAGCGTCGGTACTCCGAACGAAGCGGACCATTGCCGTCAAAGACGACGCAGGAAGCCACGGTTTGTTCCCCCATCGTATGGCTGATATCAAAGCACTCCATACGCTTCACTTCAGGCAGCTTCAGCACCTCTGCAAGCGCTTTCAGCCGCTGCTGAATGGTTGACTGCTGGGAAAGCCTGGTCACCAGCGCTGTTGCCGCATTGGTACGCGCAAGCTTCAGGTAACGCGCACGGTCACCCCGCGGTTTGGTTTGCACATTCACTTTGCGTCCCGCCAGTTCGCTGAGTGAGTCGGCCAGCAGCGATTTGTCCGCCAGCGCAAAATCGAGCAGGATTTCTGAGGGCAGCGTGCGCATCTGGCTGCCCTGCAAATAGAACTGACCAACAAATGTTTCGACGACTTCGCTCAGCTCGGTGCCTGCCGGGACTTTAGGGAAGTAGCTGCGGCTACCAAGCACTTTCCCCTGACGAATAAACAGCACGTGCACGCAGGCCATACCGGCATCAAACGATACGCCAATGACATCAAGATCGTCGCCGGTATTGGAAACAAACTGTTTCTCGGTAATACGTCTCACCGCCTGAATCTGATCGCGGATCCTGGCGGCCTCTTCAAACTCCAGGTTTTGGCTGGCTTGTTCCATGCGAGAGATAAGCTGAGTCAGAACCTGATCGTCCTTACCGGCCAGAAACAGGCGGACATAGTCGACCTGGCGAGCATAGTCCTCTTCCGTGACCAGACCGGATACGCAAGGGCCAAGGCAACGCCCGATTTGATACTGGAGGCAAGGCCGTGAGCGGTTGCGATAAACGCTGTTTTCACACTGGCGAATCGGGAACACCTTTTGCAGCAACGCCAGCGTTTCACGCACGGCGTAACCGTTAGGGAACGGACCAAAATATTCGCCCTTCGCGTGCTTAGCACCGCGATGCATCGCCAGGCGCGGGTGGCTGTCTGCGCTCAGGAAAATAAAAGGATAGGATTTGTCGTCACGCAGCAAAACGTTATAACGCGGCTGATAGAGCTTAATGTAATTATGCTCAAGCAGCAGCGCTTCGGTTTCCGTGTGGGTAACCGTGACGTCAATATGGTGGATCAACGCCACCAGCGCCTCGGTTTTGCGGCTCGCCAGATTCGCGCGGAAGTAGCTAGACAGGCGCTTTTTTAGGTCTTTGGCTTTGCCGACGTAGATAACCGTGCTGCCGGCATCGTACATACGGTAGACGCCGGGCTTGCTGGTCACCGTCTTGAGAAAAGCCCGGGAATCAAAGGTCTCACTCACTACTGATTAACGTCTCCGCGTTGAATAACCCGTGGCGAATCGCCAGGTGCGTCAGCTCAACATCACCGCTGATATTCAGTTTACTAAACATCCGATAGCGATAGCTGTTCACCGTTTTAGGGCTGAGATTAAGCTGCTCAGAGATCTCGTTGACCTTCTGGCCTTTGGTGATCATCAGCATAATCTGTAATTCACGCTCAGACAAACTGGCAAAGGGCGATTCCGCCTCTGGTTCAATCTGGCTCAGGGCCATCTGCTGGGCAATGTCAGAGGCGATGTAACGCTGCCCCGCATTGACGGAGCGAATAGCGTTCACCACGTCCTGTGGAGCGGCACCTTTGCTCAGATAACCCGCCGCACCGGCCTGCATCACTTTGGCAGGCAGCGGGTTCTCCGTATGGATAGTCAACATGATGACTTTGATATCTGAAGAGTAACGGGCAATTTTACGGGTGGCTTCCAGCCCGCCGATCCCCGGCATATTCATATCCATTAACACGACATCGACCGGGTTGCTGCGGCACCATTTAATGGCGTCCTCACCGCAGTTCACTTCACCCGAGACTTTGATGCCTTTAATCTCTTCCAGAATGCGTCGTATCCCTGCGCGCACCAGTTCGTGGTCATCAACAAGAAGAACGTTGATCAAAGGGCTATTCTCCAGAAAGGGATAACGCTGCTGATAGCTAATTGGTCATATATTAACGTTTTTCGGGCAACATTAAAATCCAAATTGCAGTAAGCACGCCGTGCTAACTAAAAAGGAGAATATATCTTTACTTTCGGGAGGGAGTCTGCGGTACGCATCAACATTTTAGAATCGACAAAGCCCCTATTATCCTCTGATTAAAAAACAGCTAATTACCGAAATGCTGCCCTGACAAGAATAAAAAACTAATTGCTCCGCTTTATTTAACGTTAGTTAAACGAGAACGAAACAAAATGTTTTTAACCACTACCCTCACCGCGACTAATAACCCCCCGAGGGGTATCGTTTATTACCGTAAACACCCGCGCGCATCCGCCCTGCCTTAACATGAATAATTTTACTGAATGTTATGCTATACTCCGCCGCCTTATGAATATCACTGTGCATAATGGCAGCGTACTAACTAAGCATTGAGGAAAGTAAATGAGCACTCCTGTTTTTTCCACCGCCGAAAACACCAGCGAACTGGCACAAGAAGTCACCTGTCTGAAAACGCTGCTAACCCTGATGCTTCAGTCTATGGGCCAGGCTGATGCGGGCCGCGTTATCCTGAAAATGGAAAAGCAAATCGCTCAACTGGAAGACCAGTCTCAGGCTGAAGTATTCTGCAACACCGTTAAGCAAATTAAACAGGCTTACCGTCAATAAGCCGGGGCGGCTGGCAGAAACCTGTTTCGCCAGCCGTCAGTGTCTGACGGAATATCCTCTTTTCAGACTCAGATAATCCCCATTGCTGCCGCGTAACACGCTATTTGCGTCTTGTTTGGCGCATTAAATTTCTTCTGCATATTCTTCTGGTGAAAGTTCACCGTGTTCTCAGAAATGGACAGTATAATTGCAATTTCCGCTGACGTTTTGCCTTCTCCCGTCCACTGCAGGATTTCGCGTTCACGCTTGCTAAGCCTCATATCCATCATTTCCATTGACGGGTCTTCAAGCCGGCTCAACGTAGATAAACTCAGCTCGGCAAGGTAACTAATACGCAGTCCCAGCTCGTCCTCCGGCAGAATGTCTGAACGCACGTTTGAGCGGGACACGGACAGGAAGCCCGCCGCGCGATTCGACGCCATCACGCAATACGTTCTTCCCGCAGCCAAACCATGGTCGCGCGCAGCGTCCCAAAGTTCACGAGACTCGGCAAATAATGCGTCACTCCAGATTATTTCACCGCGCATGAAATTAGACTGTTTCAATACCGGGTCGATAGCAAAGTAATTTTCTGTGACGTACCACTCCAGCCATTTTTGCGGATAAGAACTTTGCAATGATAATTTGGGCCGTGTAAAAGGCACGGGATGCCGAACACACAGCGAGAAATAATCAAATTCCAGGCATTGAGTTTGTTGTTGAACTAAAGTTTGTAATTCGCTGGCTTCAGTAATTGACAGGAAAAGTTCGAGGGCTTCCCGTCGCCAGCTAAAAAAGTCACGTTCCAGCATTATATCTGGCGTTTCTCCTGGCGCTAAAAAAGTATTCATTAATAGACTGTAATAAGCTAACACATTTATTAAAGTAATTGATGAGATTTATTGCTTTTCCGCCATAATTATTCGGTTTTAACATATGTCAGGAAAAATTTACTGGAGCTCAGTATGGTTAACCTCTCGTTTTCCGCGCTTCTTGCCGCAATGATTCAGGATCTGGAGCTTAGCGAGCCCTTGCGGCAGATAACCGTCCGTCGCGAAGGCGAACTCGACGCCTGCTTTCCCGTCACCGGGCTCGCAACGGCGAGCATGGCTAGCGCGGGCATTGCGCTTCAGGCGCTGCTGTCTCGCCAGAATGCCCCTCTCTCCGTAGACCAAAGACTGGCATCGTACTGGTTTTCAGCAAGCCATTTCCCCCTCAATCGCCCATCTGCAGCGCTATGGGATGAATTCGCCGGGGATTACGCTACGCGTGATGGCTGGATCCGTCTGCATACCAACGCACGGCATCATCGGCTGGCGATGGAGCATGTTCTGGGTATCAGCAAAGACAAATCCGAGCTTGCGCAGCGCGTGGCCGACTGGGGCAAAATCGAGCTTGAAGACGCGGTCGTTTCTGCGGGCGGGTGCGCTGCCGCAATGTTGAAACACGACGAATGGCTGGCGCATCCACACGGTAAAACCGTCGCGGCGGAGCCGTTATTCTGGCAGCAGTATCATGCTGAAGCCCCTTCCCCGGCATACGCTCTGCCGCCCGCTCGTCCGCTGGCGGGTATTCGGGTATTGGATCTTACCCGAATTATTGCCGGGCCGGTCGCCACACGCTTTCTTGCAGGACTTGGTGCTAAGGTATTGCGACTGGATCCTCCCGGATGGGAAGAACCAACGCTTGTCGAGGAGATAACGCTCGGTAAACGTTGCGCCAGGCTCGACCTCAAATCTTCGGCGGGCAGAGAGCTGTTCAAAACCTTGCTCGCCGGGGCAGATGTCCTGGTTCACGGCTACCGCGCGGATGCCCTGGACGCGTTAGGGTTTGATGCCGAAACCCGGCAGATACTTTCCCCTGGGTTGGTAGACGTTTCACTTAACGCCTGGGGATGGCGTGGGCCGTGGCGTAATAAAAGAGGCTTCGACAGCCTGGTACAAATGTCCAGCGGCATTGCCGAGGCTGGACAGCGCTGGAAACAAGCCGAACGCCCTCACCCGCTTCCCGTCCAGGCACTGGATCATGCAACGGGCTATCTCATGGCCGCGGCGGTGCTAAAAGGATTAAAGGTAAGGCATGAACAGCATCGAGGCTACAGCGCCCGACTGTCGCTCGCCCGCACGGCCGCCTTATTAATGGCTCACCCGGCCGGAGAGCCTACATCCCTTGCGGCGATCGATCGTCATGATTTCCAGCCGCTTATCGAGTGGTCCGAATTTGGGCCAGCAAACCGGTTGAAGTTTCCGCTCATGCTGGCAGGTACACCGGTTACCTGGGAAACACCACCGGCAGCACTCGGTTCAGCCACGGCAGCCTGGTGGTGAAATAGCCCCTGAAAGGGGCGTTTATTGCGTCAGGAACTTCTCCAGGAATTGACGAGTGCGCGGCTGCTGTGGATGAGCAAAAAGCGCTTTTGCCGGCCCCTGTTCCACGATCTTTCCCTGATCCATGAAAATAGCCCTGTCTGCAACGTCACGTGCAAAACTCATCTCGTGCGTCACAATAACCATGGTGCGCTTCTCCTGCGCCAGCTGGCGAATCGTGTTCAGCACTTCCCCCACCAGCTCAGGATCCAGCGCCGACGTGGGTTCATCAAACAGAATAACCTCCGGGCGCATTGCCAGCGCCCGGGCAATCGCCACACGCTGCTGCTGCCCGCCGGACAGGCGACGTGGGTAGCTGGATTCTTTCCCGCTGAGCCCCACCTTCACCAGCAGCTCTCGCGCCCGGGCAATGGCTTCTTCTTTCGGCTCCCCCTTAACGATGACCGGGCCTTCAATAATGTTTTCCAGCACCGTGCGGTGCGGAAACAAATTGAAGTTCTGAAACACAAAGCCGACCTGCTGTCGCAGTGCCCGGATTTTTTCTTTCTGCTTTGCCAGCGACTTCCCAGCATCAATCGTGATATTCCCGACCTGAATGGTGCCGCTCTCCGGCTCTTCAAGCAGGTTTATGCTGCGCAACAACGTCGTTTTGCCGGACCCGCTGGGACCAATAATCGCCACAACCTCTCCCGGTTTGACGTCAAGGTCAATGCCGTGCAGCACCGTCTGACCGTGGAATTTTTTCACCAGTTTTTTTACGTCAATGGCGCTCATTTCGGCTCCCTGTCCTGGCGATTAAGCTGATTTTCGAAGTAATTTTGCAGCGTGGAGAGCACCGTCGCCATCACCCAGTACACCAGCGAGGCGGCGAGATACATGGTAAAGACTTCCAGCGTGCGCGACGTAATCAACTGCGCCTGGCGGAACAGCTCAGGCACCTGGATGGTGGCCGCCAAAGACGTGTCTTTCACCAGGCTGATGAAGCTGTTTCCGAGCGGCGGCAGCGCCACGCGTGCAGACTGCGGCAAAATAGCCCTGCGCAGCGCCTGCCAGCGCGTCATACCGATGCTCGCAGCCGCTTCCCACTGCCCTTTGTCGATAGAAGAGATAGCTGCGCGCAGCGTTTCGGAGGCGTATGCCGCCGTATTTAACGACAGGCCGATCATCGCGGACGGGATCGGATCCAGCTCAATACCAAACTGCGGTAGCCCGTAATAAATCATAAAGAGCTGGGCGATTAACGGCGTACCGCGAAAAATGGAAACATAAAAACGCGACAGCAGAGAAAACGGTAAAAACGACGACAGGCGCATCAGCGCCAGCATAAAGCCGAGGATCAGGCCGAAAAACATTCCGCCGATACTCAGCTGCAGCGTAAAGACTGCGCCTTTAAGCAGATAGGGTGCTGAGTCCAGCACCAGTTGCAGGCTTTCTTGCATTATAAACCCTGATTAGTAACGGTTTGGTCCGCTAAAGATGCGGATGGTAGGCAAACAGAGCCGGTGCGCCGCCGGTATGAATAAAGGCAATGGGACCCTGATCTTTAAATCTCTTTTGTGCTATGCCGTCGATAAGCCCGGCCATCGCTTTGCCGGTATAAACGGGATCGAGCAGGATCCCTTCCAGCCTGGCGAGCAGTTTTACCGCCTCCATCCCTTCATCGTTCGGCGTACCGTAGCCTGGGGCGAAATAGTCGTCCCAGAGGATGATATCGCTGGTTGCGCTGACCTCGAGTGACTGGGCTACCGCCTGCTGCAGAGCAACAACTTTTGGCTTTTGCTGCGCAACAGTTCTGGAAACCGTCACGCCAATCAGTTCAACATCCGGCATCAACTGCTCAAGGCCCACCGCCAGGCCGGCGTGGGTTCCTGCGCTGCCAGAGGCCACCACGACCGATGACAAGCTCACCGCATCTTCACACTGCTGGGCAATTTCCAGCGCGCTTTCGACATAGCCCAGCGCACCCAGCGCGTTGGACCCGCCCACCGGAATCACATAAGGCCGGAAACCCTGCGCTTCCAGACGCGTAGCGACCGCTTCAAGCTGTTTATCCGGCGCATTTAGCGCCTCACACATTTCGACTTCAGCGTTAAGCAGATCGAGCAGCAGGCGATTACCGTTGGTCAGGTAGTTAGCGGCGCGGGTGCCTATAGGGTTCTCAAGCAACGCCACGCAATGCAGCCCAAGCTTCGCGGCAACCGCGGCCGTCTGGCGAACATGGTTCGACTGAATAGCGCCAGCGGTGACCAGCGTATCGGCCCCTTCCCGCAGCGCATCGGCCGCCAGAAACTCCAGCTTACGCAGTTTATTTCCCCCCATCGCCATGGGTGTCACATCGTCGCGTTTAATGTAGATTTCACGTCCGAGATAGTCGGAGAAACGCGGCAGATACTCCAGCGGCGTGGGTGCTCCGATAAACTCCAGCCGCGGGAAACGCGTTAAGTGATGCAGTGACATAAGGCCTCCTGAGCCGCGTCAATATTTAGTTTTATTATGCACCAGACAAACTATTTTATTTGCCGCCGGAAGATCAAATAAAAAAGGTGCTGAAATCAGCACCTTTTTACTTTTCAGCATCGCTACTTAGTGACGTCGGCGCCGAACCACTTATCGGACAGCTTCGCAAGCGTTCCATCTTTTTGCATCTCTGCAATCGCGGTATCGATGGCTTTCAGCAGGTCTTCATTGCCTTTACGCAGCGCAACTCCCGCTTCCTGGCGGGAGAATGCGTTCCCGGCCAGCGCCAGCGTGTCGTTGGTTTTCTTAATCAGATCCAGCGCCGCCAGGCGATCGACCAGAATAGCGTCAATACGGCCTACGCGCAGGTCCTGATATTTGGTCGGGTCATCATCATAGGTGCGAATATCTACGCCAGGCACGTTTTCACGCAGCCACTGCTCGTAGTTACTGCCGAGGCCAACACCAACTTTTTTACCCTTCAGGTCGGCTGCGGTTTTAATTCCGCCTTCATTGCTTTTTTTCACCAGCGCCTGAATACCCGAAATAGTGTAAGGCGTGGAGAAATCGTATTTTTTCTTTCGCTCTTCAGAGATAGTGACTTGGTTTATTACCACGTCAATACGTTTGGAATCTAAAGAAGCCAGCATGCCGTCCCACTTGGTAGGCTTCAGTGCCGCTTTAACGCCGAGGTGCTGAGCCAGCTGCTCGGCAAACTCAACCTCAAAACCGGTCAGCTTGCCGTCATCACCCTGGAAGCTGAACGGAGGATAAGTTCCTTCCAGTCCAACCAGCAGCGTGCCGCGCTCTTTCACTTTATTGAGAAGATTTTCAGCCGCGAAGGTTTTTATGCTTGTACCGGCTACCAGCGTCACAGCCAGCACGCCCATCAGCGCCTGACGCCCTATCATTGCTAGTTTCATATTTACCCCGATTATTTACTTTTTTGTAGTGTAGCGGGCCGGTTCGGGATATATCAAAACCAGTCCGCTACAACTTATGCAAATTTAGTATATATCGGAGGTTGCGCTAATTTCCTGGCGCGGGATCGCGTGGCCCTGAACCTGGAATTGCCAATATTTGCGTAACGCAATGCGGTAATTATTCGTGCTGGTGCGAGGCAGCCAGGCGTCCAGCGTTTCATCCAGCAGGCCTTGCAGCGAACCGGGAAGCGGGACTTTGTGCTCACTCAAATGATTACCAAGGCGGCGTAGACGAACGACGTATTCGCGAATCGTCCCGTGACTCATTTCTGTTTGCTCAAACAAATACTGTTTGAAACCAATAATATCGAAGTAATTATTTTGTTCTTTGCAATGCAAATCGCCACAAAAACGGCACAGCGCCATCCACTCTTTTTGTTCGATAAGCCACGTGGCTTCGTCAATAAGCGTATCAAGTTGAGCGATGGTGGCTTTATTGATAATGACCCCGCTGCGCGTGAGCGTGATGCGGTCAAGCAGCTTACTGCAATGTGCACAATGTGTCTGGGTGTGTTTGAAATCTTTGAGATAGCGGCTTAATGGCCGTCTTTTTGACTGCTGCACCGTCATGATAATTCCCAGGTCGTCAGATAATTGTGCGGCACTCCCTACAACTTACCCAGCTTGGTACGCAAACGCTTGATCGCCTGGCTATGCAACTGACTTACCCGGGATTCACCCACATCAAGCACCGCACCAATCTCTTTGAGATTCAGCTCTTCCTGGTAATACAGCGTCAGCACCAGTTGTTCGCGCTCAGGTAAAGCGTCAATCGCTTCCATCACACGCTGGCGTAGATTACTGTCCAGTAATTGCTGTAGCGGGTTTGCCTGCTGGTGCTCCTCGGTGACCAGTTCGATACTATCGCCATGCTCTTCACGCCACTCATCATAAGAGAAGAGTTGACTGTTATTAGTGTCGAGCAGCATCTGACGATACTCGTCGAGCGGGATGTCCAGCCGCTCCGCGACTTCCGTCTCGGTCGCGTTGCGCCCCAGCTCTTGCTCCAGTTGACCAATCGCCTGTGCCACGCCGCGGGCGTTACGCCTGACGCTTCGCGGCACCCAGTCACGGCTGCGCAACTCATCAAGCATCGCCCCACGGATGCGCTGCACCGCGTAGGTAGTAAATGCCGTTCCTTGCAGGGCATCGTAACGTTCGACTGCATTCAACAACCCGATGCCGCCTGCCTGTAGCAGATCGTCGAGCTCCACACTCGCCGGCAGACGTACCTGCAGGCGCAATGCTTCGTGACGCACAAGCGGTACATAACGCTGCCACAGCGAGTGTTTATCCATTACACCTTCAGCGGTATACAGTGAATTCACGATAAACAGCCCTGCGTTAGTTGAGTTATCGGCATGATTATCCGTTTCTGCAGGGGTTTTAATCGGATGAATAGTGGTAAAAATGGGGGGTTATTTAGGGGTTATCATCAAAAAGCTGCAATTCTGATCGATTATCGGTTTGATTAAGCTTTTTTTTACCGAATAATATTACTTGCAATTACAAAGTGTTGGCCAAATTATTATGTTCACATCAGCTTGGGTTAAATATGTTTTGGCATCATTCATTAATGGTCATCACCGGCGTGTTGCAAGGTGCAGTACCATCATTGGGAATAGCATTCCCCCTCCGCGTTATCTCCTTTACCGCACCGTTCTTCCCCAAAAAAACGCCGAGGTAAGCGAGAAATGCGTCATCAACGGATTAGCAAATTTTCCGCGGGCAGGCGACTCACCGGTGCCTTATCCCTGGTGAAATTATCGATGAAAAATCTCACTTTCGGATCGGCGTCATTCACCTGCCGGGCCAATACCCGCCCTTCTCTCCACGGCCTAATGGCACCTGAAGGCCCCGGCCTTATGCCACATCATCCGCCACGTCAGCCGCTAAAAAGGTATTTTCCGGCTTAGCGATCGGCTGGCGAATCAGTTCAACAATTCGTTTCAGATCGTCCTCTTTCAGTCCCGGGAATATCGGCAGGCATAATATTTTTTCCGCGGTAGCACTCGCCACCGGCAGACTATCCGGATGAGCGGAAGGTAAATGGCGATACATCGAGAATGTACTGATTAGCGGATAAAAATAGCGTCTGGCATAGATATCATGCTGTTTCAGATAATCATATAAACCATCCCGGCTCAGCGGATAGCTATCATTAACTAATACTGGGAAATAGGCGTGATTCCATTCGACGTTATCCTGAGCACTAAAAATGCTGATTTCAGGCACATCGGCCAACAGTTCACAGTAGCGCTGATAGATATGCTCCCTTTCACTCAGGGCCCGATCGATATGCTGTAACTGTACAAGGCCAAATGAAGCCTGAACTTCATTCATTTTAGCATTGATGCCCGGTGCAACAACCGTCGTCTCACCGGCAAAACCAAAGTTCTTCAGGTAGTCAATGCGCTGCTTCATTTTGGCATCCGGGCAAATAATTGCCCCGCCTTCAAAGGTATTGAACACCTTAGTCGCGTGGAAACTTAAAATAGATAAATCGCCGCAACGCAGCACACTTTGCCCATTCAGCTTAACACCAAAGGCATGGGCAGCATCGTAAATAACTTTTAACCCCCAGGCGTCGGCAATCCCCTGGATTCTATCCACGTCACAAGGAATACCGTAACAATGGACGGGTAAAATTGCCGATGTCGCCGGCGTAATAAGCTGCTCGATTTTATCCGGATCTATATTGCAGGTGACGGGGTCAATATCGGCAAATACCGGCGTTAACCCGTTCCATAACAGGGTATGGGACGTTGCAACAAACGAGTATGGCGTCGTAATCACTTCTCCAGTAATACGAAGAGCCTGCAGCGCGGTTAACAGTGCCAGCGTGCCGTTAGAGAACAGACACAGGTGTTCTACGCCTAAATACTCGGCCAGCTCTTTTTCCAGTCGCTGATGAAAAACGCCTCCATTTGTCAGGTTTTTGTTTTCCCAAATCCGTTCAAGATAAGGAATAAACTCTTCAAGAGGAGGAAGAAGTGGGCTGGTGACGTAGATATTCTTGCTCATAAAGCAACCTGTTACGTAAAATAGCGCTATCTACAGCATAATGAAGCCGATAAAAAGCTATCGGCCTAATAAGCGCTATTTCTTGCCGCAATTTTCCTGACGACAACCCCTTTTAGTGGGTTGATAACAGGTGAACAAAGGCCTCTATTTTCAGTTCGCTGAATGCATAGGAACCTCGGGTGGTTTCCGCTAAAATCCTCGCAGCATCAGGCTCATGGGTTGATAAGAGACGCTCGAAAGCATCCTCCAGGGGATTCAGGGTGGTATCAAGATTCAGTGTCGGTATACCGCAGGCAGCAAACTCACGCAGGGTTCTATGGTTAGCCGCACTCCACTTCTCTCCCTGTTTCTGGGGTAAGACCAGAACATCGGCGCTCACGTCATGAATTTGCGCCGCTGAAAGCGTGACGCCCTGAATTCTCCGGGTCTCTTTAACCCATGGAAGCCACTGTTTTGGATGCTCGCCTAACAGGATCCAGTCAATTTTTTCAGCCGTGGCTTCAATTAGCCGCGCCATAAACGCGCTTTCATGACGGTCTAACCGTGCAGGCATACAGAGGGCAGCTTTCTTGACGCGTTTCTTTTCACCGCCTTCGGGCATAACAAACCAGCTTTGCACCAGCGCTGCGGGTAAAAGCTGACTGACATGGCCTTTCCCGGCCAACCGTGCTTGCTGTTCAGCATTCTCTGCCAGCCAGCTATCCACAATGTGCATCGCCGGTGCCGCATTCTCGTCAACAGAGTCGTCATCTTCACCTGCCAAATATTTTACGCTGCATTTTGACAGCGCTTTGTACTGGCTAAGCGTCAGACATATTTCATTGTTAACGCCGCCGAAGAGAACAATACCCTGCGGAGATAAGCGCAACATTTCAGGGAGCGTAGGGCAATCAGCCAGGATGCAGAAATGGGCTTTCCCCTGCAGTTGGGTGGCTTCGCACAGCTGAATAAATCGGGCCACATGTCCCGCATAAGGCTCACCTCCTACCACTAAAAATGTTGGTACCCCGGTATCCTTCAGGGGATTCCAGCTCTGCGCGAGATGACGGTCTTCAGTAAACAGGGGAAAGCGCAACGACAGCTTTTTGTTGTAGGCCGGATCGTCGCTGAACAAACTGGCGTAACGGGCAATAATACTCTGCTTTTCCTTACCGTAGCGTCTGTCGGCAAAACTCGCTGCGTTTCGGTCAGAAGCTACAATGCTGAAAGGTGTCCAGACAGCAAAATAGCCGCGCTCGCGAAGCGCAAGACAAAAAGCCGTGGTCGCGAGTTCGATGGAAGAAAAAGCATCACTGAATCCACCCACGCTTTCCCACGCGCTCTTTCGGAACAGCATGCACAGGTGACTTAGCGCCGAGTAGTTTTGGTCGCTTTGCAAACGTGCCATATAGCCGTCATCTTTCAGATGGGCTCCCCACCCAACCTGACCAATCCACTCATCGCCCCCAAGAACCAGCCCTGCACTAAACACCTGCTGGCTGGTATTAATGATTTTAGGGCCTACCAGGCCCACTTCCGGGCGAAGCGCATGGTTAAGAAGCTCTGTCAGCCAGTTGTCTAACACAAACAGCATAGTGTTATCTATTAGCAGCAACTGGCTGCCATGGGCGGTGTGAGCCGCATGGTTCAGCATCGCTACCGGGTGTTGCGCACCGTTCACCAGCGCGCTTCGGACACGATCCGGATAACGCTCTACCAGGTGACGTATCACCTGCTGCATAGCCTCACTCACCGCATCGGGTTGAGCGATGATGACCTCATAATACAGCCACTGCGTAGTATGAATAAGACTGGTCACGCAGCGGTTTAACACGGCAGGATCGTCGCCGGCCAGTATCAGAATGCTAACCATTTCTGTTGTGGGTGAGCCATAGTTGAGCCGCCATACTCCCGCGGGTTTGCGCGTAGCCTGCGGTGAAACAAACCCGCGCTGGCGCAAGTACGCCTCAAGGATCTGCTGTTCTTCATGCTCATTTGTCATTTCAAAAAGCGCGTCGGGGACGATCGAGACCAGCTCGCTAAAGTGGCCCAGCGCGGCAATATCAAAGCGGCTAAGCAGTTTGATCGCCAGGTCAAATTCATAAGCCTCACCAAATACCGTAGAAAGGCCACCGACATCCAGTAATGCCTGGCGTTCGATAAACCCTCGACGCAAATAGCGGTGCGGCGAGCTTAAAAAAAGATCGAGATTGAAGTCTGGTTTAAAGGCAGGCTTATAGACGCCACCGGGCGTCATCAACGCTTCATCAGGGTATATCGCTTTACAGTCTCCCGCCGATGACAGCGCGCTCGCGCACAGGGTTAATCCTTCTGCCACGTAAGTCACGCCGGCATCAATACAGTGCAGCCAGTCAAATGCCGCACGCTCGGCATACCGCTGCACACGACGTTTCCAGTCGTGCACAGCCACAAACTCCACGGATTGATCTTCACTGCCGATTTCCGGGTTCTTCCCCACTACCCATACGCGGCTTCCCGGGCAAGATGCCAGCTGGGGCAGAAGAGAATTCAGCGTTTCGCTAACGGCCTCTGTCGTGTGTTCGCCTTGATTTATTACGACAAGAAGCCGCGGCACTGCCCTACCTGGCCACAGCGTATCGGGCAATAGCGGCAACGTTCGATATTTTGCCCAACCCGTTAAAGTATGGCGGTGCTGGCGCTGTGAAAGCTTTTCAGCTGCGTGCTGAGAAACCTGAAGGAAGACCTCAAACTGGCGGTCCGTCACCGCTCTTTGGGAGAGGAAACTTTCACGAAACGCCCCCATATGTTGACGAACGAGATTAAGCGCTTCGGGCGTGTCATGTTTGGTAAAACTATGCTCGCCATAATCCAGCAAGAACCGCGCGTTTAGCGCGTAGACTTCATACCCCTTCGCTTCAAGCCCAATAACCGGGCACCCGCACAGTAACGCCAGTATGCACGTTCCCGAGGACTCATAGGTATACAGTCTGCGCCCTCGCTTTAACACGGCGGCAAGCTGTTCAAACGTCAGAGGCTTGCGCATGGACAGCACGGTGATGTTGGCCGGCAGACTGGCCCAGTCAATTTTGTCTTCCGGAACGCGGTTGATGTACAGAAGATCGAGATCTTTTTCCCCGCCATCATCCTGAAAAAGAGCGATGTCATAGCTCTCAATTTTCAGCAGCTTAGGGTTTGCATCTTTCTCTGCAAACTCATCGCGATACCAGAAAAAGAGGTCATCAGGGCCGGCATCAATCGTGTTGCCCGCAATCACGCCTTCCCGATTGAGCATGTAGCGGACGCAAATCGGGGCAGACAGCGGGTTACCCGAAACCACCTCAGGGTAGACCGCAATCCAGGGTTGATTGCCCGCTAACAGCGTTTGATACGCTTCATTGGTTAACGCCGGGGTATTCCAGCGTGGATTAACCGTACAGCCCACCATCCATGCGCGTCCCCCCGCTTCGTTAATCATGTGGCAAAGACGATGCATTACCTGGATCCCCAGGGAAGACTCTCGGTAGTCGGGGGCAACAAGCAAATATGGATATTCAAGCGAAAGTGACATCTTAATTCCCTGAAGTACCCAGGCAGCATTCACTGTTAGCCAGCTGCACAGGTAAAACTTAGCGGCGCATATCGCGCTGGAGTAGCCTTCATTGTGCCCCAGGCCAGGCGTAATAAGGGGAGAATTACCGGAGAAATCAGGCCTTATATTCCGGCATTAAACATGCCCCAGCCGGGAAGTGGGGCATGTTACAGAGCGCAGAGTCACTTACCCCAGCCAGGCCTGTTTCCAGTCGTTGAGCCCTTCATCTTGCAGCAGCCAGTCCTTGTGGATAGCCGCTCGCAGCTCATCGCCGTGCTGGCTTAACGCCTGCCGGTCAGCAAGTTGCTCTCGAATAGCACTTAACCATGTTGCAAAGCGGTTCGGTAGCCGGGTCACCGGTAAATCGCCCCGGTAAGGCTCAATATCGGTACAGATAATCGGCACGCCACAGGCGCCCAGTTCCAGCAGGCGAAGGTTGCTTTTGCATTCGTTAAATACATTATTCTCCAGCGGCACCAAAGCAAGATCCAGGTCCAGGGTGCTGAGTTTTTCAGGATAAAGTTCAAACGGTACTGCGAGATGGAACTCGCAGCGTACCCCTTCGGGCTTCATCCCCATAAAGACCCAGTCCACCTCGTCCTCAAGCGCTTTCATAAGCGGCAACAAAAGTTCAAGGTCGCCCGTATGGCTACTGCCGCCGGCCCAGCCTACTCGAGGTTTTTTTCCTTCTCGTCTGCGACTCTTCAGGTGCGCCCACTGCTCAACATTGAGGCGGTTTTGCGCCACACGAATATCGCTGTGGAACGCGCGGTAAGCATGGGCCAGTGGCTCCGTTGAAACCACCATCCAGTCAGCTTGCGCAGAAAGCAGCTGCAGGCGGCGCTGCATATCTTTTGGCAAACTTGACGCCATGGCATTTTTTGCCGAGATGTTTAAGTAGTTATCATCATACTCGATCGCCAGTTTAGCCGAACTCACCTTGCGGTACTGCCGCATCATATCCGGTAAACGGTCGTCGAGTGGAAGCTCTAACAGCAACATATCCGGCTGAACGCTGGCCACTTCCATGACGGTAGGAAAACCGTGTATCACGCCCCCTTCCAGGCACAATGCACGCTCCAGCGCCTGCCAGGGCTTCATGACCCGGTAGTTACCGCAGCCGGTCCAGTTAACGTGAGATGCCATCACGATTGGCAACGGTTTACCCGGCAGAGGCGGCTGAATACGGGAGGTTCGCGTTCCCAGGCGGAACAGCGATCCCACCCGCGCCAAATGGCCGCTGTAAAACGGATCTTTGGCCAGCGTTTTCCCCCATTTCTCCTGCAGACGAACGAAGACGTCGTCATCCGGATGAGCCGCAACGCCAAATTTCTCGGTAAACAATCGCGTCGCACCGCCCAAATGCCTGACACGAGAGTCCGGTGTCCAGACGGTTAAATAATTAAGCTCGCGAATGCGCAAACAAAAATCGACATCGGCAAGATAAACCGGGAAGTTCTGCTCATCAAACCCGCCGACCTCCGCAAACACATCCGCGCGGACCATCATGCAGGCAGCACTTAATGCCGCTGCTCCACGGGTCGTTTTCAGCCGCAACAAGAAGCCAGCGTCTTCGGCGCCTGCCCCCTGGTTTGCCACCTGCGTCCCCTGCCCGAGGCCATTGATAAACCCGCCGTGCTCCACTCGCCCGTCAGGGTATTCTAAACGGGCCCCCACGGCCCCGACCTCAGGGCGCAGAGCGTGTCGAAGCAGGCTGGTCAACCAGTCTGTTTCCACCAGCTGAGTATCATTATTTAAGAAGAGCAGCACCTGACCACGCGCCTGCGCTGCCGCAAGGTTATTCATCGCCGAGAAATTAAAAGGTTTGTTCCAGCGAAGGACGCGGATACTGTCAGGTGAGAACTCAGCCAGCTGATTAAGATAATCGCGGCAGCTTTCATCCTGTGAGTCATTATCAACGAGAATAATTTCGTAGTGCGGGTAGCGAGTCACCTCAACCAGCGACTCTATACATTGCCTGAGCAACGGCAGTTGGTCTCGCGTCGGGATAATAATGGAAACCAAAGGCTCAACGGAGAGTGGATAAACAATACGCAGTGCGCCATTGTAGCCGTCTGTCTCAGCATGGGCAGCCAGGCGGCAGCGTTGCAGATGCGCAGTCGTCATCCGCGCCATCTCCGCACTAATTTCCGGCTGTTTGATCAGGCTTTCTACTGTATACGGCACATTAATTAGCACGTCATTGATATGACCCAGGCTTGCAGGCCCCTGCTTTTCAATAATCCGCCAGCAGAGATCCAGTCCGGCAAACAGCGGATACGCCTCCGACAGCCCGCCGTTCTCCCGCCAGCTGTCCGCGGTAATAAACAGGGTGCTGCCGATATAGGGAATGCTACGCAATAAATCGATATCGCAGTCCGGCTTTAAGCAGATCTGGGATTCACCGCTTTCATCAACAACATGTTCGTCGCAATACCAGGCCGGTACCTGCGGTTCTCTGAGGCTGTATTCGGCGTAAATTAATAACGCATGCGACTCGAGGGTTGCACCGGCATTAAGCATTAAAATTCCGCGGGCATCCGTTTCATTTGCCAGCTGGTTAAGGGCTTTATTGACGCCCGCTTTGCTGCTGATGAACCCTAAGCCCGCGGCAGCGGAGGCAGGTCTGTCGCCAATAACGGTGATGCTGTGTGCGGCTAAGTGCTGCACGCTTAACGAGTTAACCGTTTTCGCCAGGCTGGCCGTGTCACCATGAGTATCGATAACGGCAACCGCAATTTGCCCAAACTCCGGGTACGACTGAATAAAGGAGTGAAGAATGGCCATACGGGTTGGCGAAGGCTTTCTGTCGGCCAGCCAACCTTGTATGGAGACACTTTCATGATCCAGCCCTTCCATCACCTTTCTGTGCAACTCCAGGCTGCGGCTTTCTTCGTCATTAATGAACAGCGTTCCTGGCTGAGGAAGTCCTTCCACAATGCCTTCGAGCAACCGATCGAGGTTGCACTGGTTATTGACCCGTTTCTGTAATTCCCGCGCCCACTTATTCGCGCGTGGATAACCTACTGCAACGGCACCTGCCCACTCAGCCGGTTCGGTAATTGCTACGCCGTCTCGGACGCTGAACGCGACGTCGGCTAACTTTGGGTAATTGGTCTGGTTCAGGTATCCCGACGTCGAATAACCATTGGAAAGCACCACCGGTATGCCCAGACTCATTGCCTGTACGGCGAACCTGCCCGTGGTGATAATCAGCTGATAATTAGCCATCAGCTCCGCGCTGACGGGGCCAACGGCAAAATCGAGATTAAAATAGTGAAGCTCAATACCACGAGCTTTGAAGGCGGCAATCTGGCGCTCGCTATCAGGAATGATCCCCGAGTGGATCACCAGCGCGGTTTTCAGCGCATTTTCCTGGCGTGGGGTATGGCTACTCGCCCAGTATTCATGGGGCACCGACAGCGGAAGCGGCCTGAGTTTATTGGAATGTATGCCTTTGTCCGCCAGCACAAAATGCATCTGTGCAGAGCAATAAAGGCTTTGCCAGGCTAAATGGTTTTCCAGACCCGCGCCGTAGGGTAAATCAATATCCGCATAATAATCAAAGTGCTGGAAAACAATTTTGCCTTTAATCGCGCCCTTGCGCATCGCAAGATTCAACTGCTCGCTGACATAGCCCTGAAAAATCCAGATAAGCCCGTATTCAGCATGCAGCTCATGTTCTGAAGGGAGAACAAAACGGATATGTTGATGCTGTGCATGGGTTTCCAGACGCGTCAACCAGTAGCGCCCTACCTTATTGGCAACAACATCGACCCGCCAGTTTTGCTGGAGGAAGTATTCGATAACATCACAGAACGTCGTTTCGATTTGATTAAAATGTTCGAATTTATCAATGCAAATCAGGATGCTTTTCATAGTTTCCGTTTTTAATCATAAGAACGATGTCGCGAGTGTGAAACAAAAACCCGGCAGATGCCGGGTTTTTTCTTAGAACTGCGTCTGGCGTTAAAATTAACGCAGCAGGGACAGCATCGCCTGTGGAACCTGGTTTGCCTGAGACAGCACGGAAGTCCCCGCCTGCTGCAGGATCTGCGCGCGGCTCATGTTGGAAACTTCGGTCGCGTAGTCAGCATCCTGAATACGGGACTGTGCGGCAGACAGGTTGGTGATGGAGTTGTTCAGGTTGTTGATAGTAGACTCGAAGCGGTTCTGCAGCGCACCCAGGTTAGAACGTGCGTTGTTCACTGCGGTCAGAGCGGTATCAACAGCTTTAGTTACATCGCTTGCGCCACCGGAGGTAGCAATATTAACGGTACCGGTCAGAACGGTGCCAGAAGCCAGGCCGCTTGCGCTGGCGTTGATCAGGGAGTCGCTACCGATAGAGATACGGTCGTTAGCCGAGGTGTTTGCGCCAACCTGAATGCTCACGCCGCCGGTTGCAGAACCGTCCAGCAGGTTTTTGCCGTTGAAGTTAGCGGAGCCAGAGATACGGTTGATTTCCTGCAGACGCTGGTTGATTTCCGTGTTGATGGAATCCAGGTCGCTCTGCTGGTTCGTGCCGTTCGCTGCTTTAACAGACAGTTCACGGATACGCTGTAAGTTGGTGTTGATTTCGTTCAGGTTACCTTCGGTAGTCTGAATCAGGGAGATACCGTCGTTGGTGTTGCTGGAAGCCTGAGTCATCCCTTTGATCTGAGCGGTCATACGGTTGGCAATCGCCTGGCCTGCTGCATCATCTTTAGCGCTGTTGATTTTCAGACCGGAAGACAGACGCTCGATAGCAGTACCCAGTGCAGACTGAGATTTGTTCAGGTTGTTCTGAGTGCTCAGGGACAGCAGGTTAGTATTGATAACTGACATAGTTTTAATTCCTTAAAAATTTGGGGTTTAGGTTCGGTGCCTAACACTCACGGCGTCTCTCACCGTCAACAAGGTTATCGACGTCCTCTGTTCCAACTTTAGAATTAATCATAAAAAAATTTCAACACAATGATTTTAAAGGAATTAAAACTTCAAAGAACGACTTTATCAACAAGGTACTGTGTCGGACTAATATTAGAAACAGGATACGAACGGAACGTCTGTGACAATATATTTCGTCCGCCAGGGCAAGTAGACATATATTAAGGCAAGAAGATGACACAATCGCTTTATAAGCCTCAATCCCACCCGCCTATTCCGCTGATTATTTTTTTTATTTCACAGTAAACTTTTTCATCAGCTCGCCGATAACTGACTGAAACTACCCATCGACTTTGAGGAAGACATGTATGGCTGGAATCAGTAATCTCAACGCAGGGAACAGTCTGGGATTGTCCGATCTCTACGACAAATTGGAAGCTGCTGAAAAAACCAAACTGACCACAATTACCAATCAGCAAGCGACCTATAATGCCCAGTTGAGCGCTTATGGGAAACTGCAGAGTGCATTGCAAAGTCTGCAGACGGCGACCGCTGCACTGGGCAACAAAGACACCTGGAGCTCAACAACTGTCAGCAGCACCAATACAGCGTTTAACGTCACGACAGACAGTAGCGCTACGCCAGGCAACTTTATCGTCAACGTAAATCAGATTGCCAAAGCACAGGTGCTGACGTCCGGCAGCTACGCTACCGGGACCGAGCAGCTGGGCAGCACAACCGGCGGTACGCGCACGCTCACCATTACGCAACCGGGAACCACTACCCCGCTGACGGTAAACCTGGCCGATGGGGATACCTCCCTGAACGGGATTGCTGGTGCCATTAATAAGGCCAACGGCAACGTCACCGCGAGCGTGGTAAAAGCCAGCGACGGCGATTACCGCCTGATGCTGACCTCAAAAACCACGGGTCAGAACAGCGATATGACGGTCAAAGTGACCGGGGACGACACCCTTCAGGGCAAAATTGGCTACGACTCTACCAGCAAAACTGGCGCGCTAAACGTCTTAACCAATTCACAGAATGCCGTGGTAACGGTGAACAATATCAAGATTGAACGTCAGTCAAACACCATTTCTGACGCCTTCCCTGGTATGACCTTCACCCTGAAATCACAAAGTACTGCAGACGAAACGCTGACCGTTGATCGCGCAACAGACGCAAACAAAAAGGCCATCAATAACTGGGTCACCGCCTACAACGCGCTGCAGTCAACCATTACCAGCCTGACTAAGTACGTCAAGGTCGATCCGGGCAACGATCAGTCTTCCAACAACGGCGCGCTGCTGGGTGACAGTACCGTACGTTCGGTTCAGTCTCAGCTTCGCAGCCAGCTGACCAACGTACAAAGTGGCGCCATAGCTATCATGAGCCAGATTGGCGTGAACCAGGACACGATGACCGGCGCAGACGGCACGCTGGGCAACCTGAAAGTCGACGACGCGGCATTAACCAAAGCGCTGTCCGACAACCCTCAGGCGGTACAGGCCTATTTTATTGGTGACGGAAAAACCACCGGCTTTGCAACCCAAATGAATAACACGTTGACCGCCATGTTAAGCACCACGTCAGGCAGCAGCGGCGTTATCCAGAACGCAAAAGACGGGATCAACAGTACGCTGAAAACCCTGAGCGACAACTACGACAAAATGTCGGCCTCGATTGATGCCACCATGGCTCGCTACAAGGCTCAGTTCACCAGTCTTAACACGTTGGTCAACCAGCTGAACAACACGTCAAGCTACCTGACTCAACAATTTAATAAGAGCAGCTAAGGAGCTGGTATGTATAGCAACTCTGGTGTTCAGGCTTACCAAAGCGTAGGGCTTGAAACGGCGGTCTTGAGCGCCAGTCCACATCAACTGGTGGTCATTCTTTTTGATGGGGCACTCAGTGCCCTGATCAGGGCACGCCTCTTTATTGAGCAAAATGAGACCGCTGCCAAAGGGCAGGCCATCACCAGGGCAATTAACATTATTGATAATGGGCTAAAGGCTGGGCTTAACATGGAAGTGGGTGGTGAACTTCCGCACAACCTCTCGGCGCTTTATGAGTATATGGTTCAACGCCTGCTGCAGGCGAACCTCTATAACGACATCAGCATCATCAATGAAGTTGAGGCGTTGCTGAACAATATTGCGAGTGCCTGGAAGCAAATTGGCCCTGGAACCTCACCCACGCAGGATTCTTTCTGATGAATGATTTCATCTCATCCCTTAATCACTGGCAGGCGCTTCAGGCGCTAAGTTACACGATGCTCAACCTGGCTCACTCCGGGAAATGGGATGAGCTGATCGAACAGGAAATTAAGTACATTACGCTGGTGGAGGAGATTGCCCGTCATCCTCTTTCTCCGGGTAATACTTATTATCAGGATAAGGCTAAAGAGATCCTCGCCAGCATTCTGGCGAATGAAGCCGAGCTAAAGGTTCTCCTGAAGGGACGAATGGAAGAATTACGCGAGTTGATAGACCAATCCGGAAGGCAAAAATCACTGACCAGTGCCTATGGAGAACTCTCCGGGAATGTTCTTTTCCCGCTGGATTTTAATCAATAGACTACGTTTTTGATGATTTGCACCATACTCCAGAGGTCAGCTAAATGACTTCTGGAGCACGGACGAGATGACAAACCCCACCCTATTACAGTTTTTCCACTGGTATTCCCCCGGCGACGGTAAGCTTTGGTCAGAAGTGGCAAACCGGGCAACCAGCCTCAGCGACATCGGCATCAATATGGTTTGGCTCCCTCCCGCTTATAAAGGAAGCGCGGGCGGCTATTCGGTTGGCTACGACTGTTATGATCTTTTTGACCTGGGCGAATTTGACCAAAAAGGCAGCGTGGCCACCAAATACGGCGATAAAGCCCAGCTGCTGTCGGCCATTCAGGCCCTGCGGGAGAACAATATCGCGGTACTGCTGGACGTCGTGGTGAATCACAAAATGGGCGCTGACGAAAAGGAGAAGATTCGCGTCAACCGCGTCAACGAAGAGAACCGAAACGAGATCTCATCAGAGGTCATCGAATGCGAGGCCTGGACACGCTACACCTTCCCCGCACGGGCCGGACAATACTCGCAGTTTATCTGGGATTACAAATGCTTTAGCGGCGTCGACCATATTGAAAATCCCGATGAAGACGGCATCTTTAAAATCATCAATGATTACACCGGCGAAGGCTGGAACGACCAGGTTGACGACGAGCTCGGCAACTTTGACTACCTGATGGGCGAAAATATTGATTTTCGCAACCATGCGGTGACTGAAGAGCTGAAGTACTGGGCGCGCTGGGTTATGGAGCAAACCCATTGCAGCGGTTTCCGACTGGATGCGGTCAAACACATTCCCGCCTGGTTTTATAAAGAGTGGATTGAGCACGTGCAGCAGGTGGCGGAGGAGCCGCTGTTTATCGTCGCCGAATACTGGTCACATGAGGTGGACAAACTGCAGGAATACATTACCCAGGTTGAGGGCAAAACGATGCTGTTTGACGCCCCGCTGCAGATGAAATTCCACGAAGCATCAAGGCTTGGGCGTGACTATGACATGAGTCAGATCTTCACCGGCACGCTGGTTGAGGCCGATCCGTTCCACGCCGTCACGCTGGTGGCTAACCACGACACACAGCCGTTACAGGCGCTTGAAGCCCCCGTCGAGGCCTGGTTTAAACCGCTGGCCTATGCGCTAATCCTGCTGCGTGAAAACGGCGTTCCCTCGGTGTTCTACCCCGATCTCTTCGGTGCGAGCTACGACGATGAAGGCGGGGACGGCCAGAATTATCACA
Source organism: Cedecea sp. (assembly GCF_036500665.1). NCBI lineage: Bacteria > Pseudomonadati > Pseudomonadota > Gammaproteobacteria > Enterobacterales > Enterobacteriaceae > Cedecea > Cedecea sp. The sequence goes on along the minus strand of NZ_DASYBS010000042.1, from coordinate 34,145 downwards.
TTGATATGCCGGTCATTGAACAACTGGATGACCTGATTCACGCCCGCGAGCGCTTCGCCCATGGTGTACAGACGCTGTGGTTCGATCATCCTAACTGCATCGCCTTTAGCCGCAGCGGTACTGCTGAGGCGCCGGGCTGTGTGGTCATCATGACTAACGGAGATGACGGCGAAAAAACGCTGACCTTAGGCGAAAACTTCGGTGAGAAAAGCTGGCGTGATTATCTCAGCAACCGCGAAGAGAGTGTTGTCACCGATTCAGCCGGCACCGCAACCTTTACCTGTAACGGCGGCAGCGTCAGCGTCTGGGTACTTGAGGATGTGCTGTAAATACCCCCTCACCCCGGCCCCTCGCCCGGAGGGAGAGCGGGTAATCAGGCCTTCGATAAATTCCCTCTCCACTTTGGGGAGAGGGTTAGGGTGAGGGGCGTTCTTCTCTTACTCTTTGGTTAACTTACTGTCCAAAGGGTGTTTGGCGAGGAAATCAGCGCACTCCGTCGTCAAACGATCAACACGCTTTAACGTCATTCCAGCGTACTCCAGCGTATCGCCGTTACGCCCAATAGCATAAATTTCACGCTTAACGGTTACGTTGCGCAGGTCGCCAGACAGATGCGTCAGTTTTCCTGGAACCGCAATCACCCGCTGCCACTGGCGACAGTCAAGCGTATCGCCTTCCGCCGTCACCACCAGCGAGGCAATCGCCTCCGGGCTAACCAACTCGCTCTGTGGGCCGGTTGACTGCCAGAAACCTGCCAGACCAGCAGGCGCTTCGGTGCGCACGACCTGCCCATAATCTCTAACCTCGACGCAGCCACTCAGTGCTACCAGCGCTGCCAAAAGTAAAACCTTCTTCATCGTCTATCCTGACTGCGGAGAAAAAATAATTTTGGCATTAAAGCCCTGCCCTCGCCAGCTATTCCTCCCGGGGTATGAAAATTGATCCAGATTGTTTTTTCATCTTTTCAGCCTGTTAAGCTAAAAAGATGGGCGTATGATTGCGCCTTCTTCTGCCCATAGCGGCACGTTCTTCTGAGTTCAGAGGCGAAAACCATGACCTGGCACTCCTTTAAACAGCAATACCTGGTAACCTTCTGGAAACCAATGCCCGCCGTGATTGCGGCCGGGATCCTCTCCACCTACTACTTCGGCATTACCGGCACGTTCTGGGCCGTCACCGGGGAATTCACCCGCTGGGGCGGCCAGCTCCTCCAGCTAATGGGCGTTCACGCCGAAGAATGGGGTTACTACAAGCTGATTCATCTCGACGGCAGCCCACTGACCCGCATCGATGGCATGATGATTATCGGCATGTTCGGCGGCTGCTTCGCCGCGGCGCTGTGGGCCAATAATGTAAAACTGCGCCTACCGCAGCACCGCATTCGCATCCTTCAGGCCGTACTTGGCGGCATTATTGCAGGCTTTGGTGCAAGGCTTGCGATGGGCTGTAACCTCGCGGCTTTCTTTACCGGGATCCCTCAGTTCTCACTGCACGCCTGGTTCTTCGCCCTTGCGACCGCCATCGGTTGCTGGTTTGGCGCGCGCTTCACGCTGCTGCCGATGTTCCGCATTCCGGTCAAGCTGCAAAAAGTCTCCGCCGCCTCCCCGCTCACGCAGCAGCCAGGACGGGCTAAGCGCCGCTTCCGCATCGGAATGCTGGTGTTTATCGGCATGCTCGGCTGGGCGGGCCTCACCGCCATAAACCAGCCGAAACTCGGCCTCGCCATGCTGTTTGGCGTCGGCTTTGGGCTACTCATTGAACGCGCCCAAATTTGTTTCACCTCGGCCTTCCGCGATATGTGGATAACCGGACGAACCCACATGGCCAAAGCCATTATTCTGGGGATGGCGGTCAGCGCCATCGGCATTTTCAGCTATGTGCAGCTTGGCGTGGAAGCCAAAATCATGTGGGCAGGGCCGAACGCGGTTATCGGCGGCCTGCTGTTTGGCTTTGGCATCGTGCTGGCAGGCGGGTGTGAAACCGGCTGGATGTACCGCGCGGTTGAAGGTCAGGTGCATTACTGGTGGGTTGGTCTCGGCAACGTTATCGGCTCAACGCTGCTGGCCTGGTTCTGGGATGATATCTCCCCTGCGCTGGCGACCCGCTGGGATAAAATAAACCTGCTGAATATCTTTGGCCCGCTCGGTGGGCTGCTGGTCACCTATCTGATGCTGCTGGCCGCTTATCTGCTGATTGTCGGCTGGGAAAAACGCTTCTTCCGCCGTAAAAACCAGGCCATTAACGCCACAACAGGAGAAATCGTATGAGCCAGAATATCGTCCCTGACTACCGCCTGGACATGGTGGGGGAGCCCTGCCCTTACCCGGCCGTCGCCACGCTTGAGGCGATGCCTCAGCTGAAAAAAGGCGAGATTCTGGAAGTGGTGAGCGACTGCCCGCAGTCTATCAATAACATCCCGCTGGACGCCAAAAACCACGGTTATACGGTGCTGGATATTCAGCAGGATGGCCCCACTATTCGCTACCTTATCCAGCGTTAATCATCCAATCGGGGGGCAAATTAATGCCCCTCCCATGGAGGATAAACGGCCGTTTTATTAGCTCACCGGCTTCAGCCACGCGCCCGAGTCCAACAGGAAACGTTCCGCGCTGGCAATCTTCTCCACCGCCCTCTCACCGTGTTTAGCCACCAGCATGGCCAGCAAACATTCAGCAATGCCCATCGCCGACACCACGGAAGGAAAGAACGACGGGCTATGCGCGGAGAAATAAAGCGTACTGGCGGCATGTTCTGCAAGTGGAGAAAGCGGGGAATCCGTCAACGCCACAATTTTGCTACCCGCCTGTCGTGCGGCACCCAGCACATCAAGCGACTCACGAGAATAAGGGGCAAACCCTATCATTAATACCACATCTTTTGGCGTCAGCTCACGGGTGAAAATCTCGTAGTTACTCGCCTGGCCGTCGATAAGCGACACGTTCTTATTAAACAGGCGATAGATATAAAACAGCGTGTAGGCCACCGAATAGCTGGCGCGGAAACCACAAACATAAACATGTTCGGCCGCATCCAACACTTCCACCGCTTTTCCAATCGTTTGTTGGTTTTCCGCCTCGGTATGGGACAGGTTGACCGCATGGGCATCAAACACTTCCTGATAGAGCGAAGCCGTGCTGCCCTTATCCACCAGCTTTTCCGCTCTGGCCTGATGTGTTTCATGACTCAGCCCAAGCTGCTGGATAAAAGCGGCTTTAAATTCCCGCCAGCCCACATACCCGAGACGCTGGGCCAAACGCAGTAGCGTTGCCGGCTTGACCCCAATGCGGGACGCAAAAGCACGCATCGACAACGCAACCAGGTCCCTGGTGTTGTGCAACGTTAAATCGGCAGCACGCTGCAGCTCGGGCGTTAATACATCGTAATTGTTTTCTATCGTCTGTTGCGGGGTCATAGGCTGATAAGATGCTCCCAGTTTTGACCGGAAATCCCTTCCGGTATCTTAACGGTATCATCCTGATTTTGCAGTGAGATTGCTTTCGTCGTCAAACAAATGCGCGCATCATGCTGATGTTACTGGCAAAAACGATACTTCGCTCAACAAACGGAGATATATGTCTCAAAGATCCGTGAGAGCCAGAACATCAGACCCGCACATATTCCCATGATCAGGCACGTTGACAGAATAAACATGAAATAGGATCGCATCGCCACTCTCTATAAATAAAGCCTGCTCAGAGGCTTTATCCGTTTATATCACCACTGATAAGCAGCACCTGCGCCTATAACAAAATTCTGCTGCGAATCATCCGATACAGAAGCTTTGATGATCGTGCTTTCCGTAGCACGAGCGGAGAAACCAACGGCCATAGCGCTTTCACCATCTGTTGTACCCGCCCCTGCGCCTACGGAGAAAGTGGCCCCCTGAGTGACTTGTGGGATATTAGCCATCGCAGCAACGCCTGCAATACCCGCGGAAGCTCTCTGACGATTCTCATCCACCTGGCTTTTAAGTCTGGAAAAACTGTTGCTGTTAACAGCCTGGGTTTCAAGGGCATTAATTCGCGACTCATGATTAGCCAGCTCGGCCGTATGGGCTGCTACAGCTTGATTTGTTTTCTCCAGCGCCATTTTATTGGTTTCGGCGTTGGCGATTGCGGCATCGGCCCTGGAGCGAGCATAGGTGCCTGTATTTTTTGCTACCTGTACATCTGAGTGCATGAATGTCATCGCGTTTTGATTCGCACTGACGTCTGAGCCAAGCGATTTCATCGCGTTTTGATTCGCGCTGACGTCTGAGCCAAGCGTGTTAATCGCGCTTTTATTCGCACTGACGTCTGAGCTCAGCGATTTCATCGCGCTTTGATTCGCGCTGACGTCTGAGCCAAGCGTGTTAATCGCGCTTTTATTCGCGCTGACGTCTGAGCCCAGCGTGTTAATCGCGCTTTTATTCGCGCTGACGTCTGAGTCCAGCGTGTTAATCGCGCTTTTATTCGCGCCGAAGCCTGAGCCCAGCGTGTTAATCGCTCTTTTATTCGCGCTTAAGCCTGAGTTCAGCGAGGTAATCGCGCTTTTATTCGCGCTGACGTCTGAGCCCAGCGTGTTAATCGCACTTTTATTCGCGCTGACGTCTGAGTCCAGCGTGTTAATCGCATTTTGATTCGCGCTTAAGCCTGAGTTCAGCGAGGTAATCGCATTTTGATTCGCGCTTAAGCCTGAGTTCAGCGAGGTAATCGCATTTTGGTTCGTGCTAATATCCGCCTTTGTTGCAAGCAACCCTGCCGCATTTCTTTTTACATCAATATTAAATTGTTCAAGACTATAGATACCAGGCCCCCCCGCCACAGTATTTCCATCGAGAGTATCTGCGACTAAAGTGAAATTACCATTATTGCCCTGTATTTCATAAGAAGTTTCGTTAGCATAGGAAAGATGGCTAATAAAAACACCAATAACTAACGCCAAAGTTGCCTTTTTCATACTAAAAACCTACTATATATTTGCTTGTGAAGATTTAGTAAAATCCGATCAAATTGATAGTTAACCGGCTGCAACCGGTTAACTATCGCCTTCAGTCCTTTTTATCAATCACCACCAGATCTCGCCAATTAATAAAAAAGCCATCAATAATTTCATATGAAATTAATAATCCAATTCTCACACCTCTCTAAAAAACAAAAAAACACCACAAGGGTAACACCTTGAAGTAATACGCCTTTTATTAAGGCGCTTTAGTTTATTTAATTATTATAATCAACAGATTTCATCTGCGAACAACTATCTCGCAGTAACAAAATGAAATAGTAATATCGTGTGATAATTGATGCGCTGAATATGCATTGCAAGAAGGGAAAGAAATTTGATCTACATCATGCAGTTTAGCGTTTATTTAACTTTAAGCAGGAATATTCTTAATGAGTTTCATATGAAACGAGGAGTTGTTAATTTAATATTATTGAAAGGTTTTGTTGTAGGCCATAAATGAAATTGAAATAAGAATGATTATTACATTTAATCGTTTTACCAGAATCAAGTAAAAGGCCTTTCACCAGGCCTTTCACTCGCCATGCGCTACACCTGCATGTTCATGATTTCCTGGTAGGCGGAAACCAGCTTATTACGAACCTGCACGCCCATTGCCAGAGAAACGGAAGATTTCTGCAGATCGACCATCACATCATTCAGCGCCACGCCGGGGGTACCCAGAGAAAATTTCTCTGCCTGAGTACGCGCGGTAGTAGAAGTTTCACTGATGCGACCTAAAGCGGCCTGCAGCTCACCGGCAAAACTTACCGTCGGCGCAGCGGCAGCCGATGCCGCGGGATTGGTCGCCGACAGCGCGGTCGCCTGAAGTTGTTGCAATACGCCTTCGATACCCTGAATAGCCATTTTTTAGCCCCATTTGTGTTAAGCGAATGAAGATTACCACCTTGTCAATAGGATAAAGGCGCTAAATAGACGTAAAAAATAGAGCTAATTCAGCCATCGAAATTTCCCGAAACGAAAATAATGACACTGCCATCCATATGGAACTTTTGTCGTGTTTGTCGACCCGGGAGTCTGTCTTGTTCACTCTTTACTCAGAATATTTTGTCAACGCTAAGCCGCGAGGTGTGGAATGACCACTGCTGCTCAGGCACAAACGCCGCAAAACAAGACTCTTGAGTGGTTGAATCGCCTTCGTGCAAATCCAAGAATCCCGCTGATGATGGGCGGAGCCGCCGCCGTCGCCGTGCTGGTGGCCCTGGTACTGTGGGCAAAATCTCCGGATTACCGTGTGCTTTACAGCAATCTCGCCGATCAGGACGGTGGCGCGATTGTGACTCAGCTTCAGCAAATGAATATCCCCTACCGCTTCTCCGATAACGGTAGCGCCATTATGGTGCCGGCAGATAATGTCTATGACCTGCGCCTGCGCCTGGCTCAGCAGGGCCTGCCAAAAGGCGGGGCCGTGGGCTTCGAGCTTCTGGATCAGGAAAAGTTTGGTATCAGCCAGTTTAGCGAGCAGGTTAACTACCAGCGCGCACTTGAAGGCGAACTGGCCCGCACTATTGAAACACTCGGTCCGGTGAAAAGCGCCCGCGTTCACCTTGCTATGCCAAAACCTTCGCTGTTTGTTCGTGAACAAAAATCGCCTTCCGCTTCCGTTACCCTCAGCCTTGCGCCTGGCCGCGCGCTGGATGAAGGGCAGATCAACGCCGTTGTGCATATGGTTTCCAGCGCCGTCGCTGGTTTACCGCCGGGTAACGTCACGCTGGTCGATCAGGGGGGGCATCTGCTGACCCAGTCCAATACCGCAGGACGCGACCTTAACGACGCGCAGCTGAAGTACGCAAACGACGTAGAGAGCCGCTACCAGCGCCGCATTGAATCGATCCTCGGCCCGATTGTCGGCAACGGTAACGTTCACGCCCAGGTCACCGCCCAGATTGATTTCGCCAATAAAGAGCAGACCGAAGAGCAGTATCGCCCGAACGGCGATCCCGCGCAGACGGCCATTCGTTCCCGTCAGCTGAACCAGACGTCTCAGGTTAACGGCCAGTTCCCTGGCGGCGTGCCGGGCGCGCTATCCAACCAGCCTGCGCCAGCGAACACGGCGCCGATTTCCACGCCGCCGCAGAACAACCCAAACGGCCAGGCTAATAACGGCCAGCAGAACCAGACCAGCACCTCCGGCCAGAACGGCAGCAGCAACACCTCACGTGACGAAACCACCAACTATGAAGTGGACCGCACCATTCGTCATACCAAGCTGAACGTCGGCGATATTCAGCGCCTGTCCGTCGCGGTGGTCGTTAACTACCGTGCGCTTGCCGACGGCAAGCCGCTGCCGCTGACGGCCGACCAGATGAAGCAGATAGAGAACCTGACGCGTGAAGCGATGGGCTATTCAGAAACCCGTGGTGACACCCTGAACGTGGTCAACTCGCCGTTCACCGCCACCGATGACGACAGCGGCAGCAGCCTGCCATTCTGGAAGTCCCCGGCCTTCTTCGACATGCTGCTCTCCGCGGGGCGCTGGCTGATTGTGCTGATTGTTGCCTGGCTGTTGTGGCGTAAAGCGATTCGTCCGCAGCTGACTCGCCGCGCGGAAATCCTGAAAGCCGCTAACGAGGCTAAGCAGAGCGTGAAAGCCGAAGAAGAAGCCGTGGCCGTTACGCTTAGCCGTGACGAGCAACAGCAGCAGCGCAAAGCTAACCAGCGCCTGAGCGCCGAAGTCATGAGTCAGCGAATTCGTGATATGTCCGATAACGATCCTCGCGTAGTTGCGCTGGTGATCCGCCAATGGATGAGTACTGAAATATGAGTATGACCGGAACCGAAAAGAGCGCCATCCTGCTGATGACCATTGGCGAAGACCGCGCCGCTGAGGTGTTCAAGCACCTCAGCCCGCGTGAAGTGCAGCATTTAAGTGCGGCGATGGCAAACACCCATCAGATCTCTAACAAAGTCCTGACCGAAGTGCTGGCGGAATTTGAACAGGAAGCCGAACAGTTCGCGGCGCTGAGCATCAACGCCAACGACTACCTGCGTACCGTATTGATCAAAGCGCTGGGCGAAGAACGCGCCTCCAGCCTGCTGGAAGATATTCTCGAAACGCGCGACACCACGAGCGGCATCGAAACGCTCAACTTTATGGAGCCGCAGAGCGCCGCGGATCTTATTCGCGACGAACACCCGCAGATCATCGCCACCATTCTGGTTCACCTCAAGCGTGGCCAGGCGGCGGATATTCTGGCGCTGTTCGACGAGCGTCTGCGCAACGACGTAATGCTGCGTATCGCCACCTTTGGCGGCGTCCAGCCTGCCGCGCTGGCAGAGCTGACCGAAGTGCTGAACAACCTGCTCGACGGCCAGAATCTCAAGCGGAGCAAAATGGGCGGCGTAAGAACCGCAGCGGAAATTATCAACCTGATGAAAACCCAGCAGGAAGAAGCCGTTATTACCGCCGTGCGCGACTTCGACGGCGAGCTGGCGCAGAAAATCATCGACGAGATGTTCCTGTTCGAAAACCTCGTTGCCGTGGACGACCGCAGCATTCAGCGTCTTCTACAGGAAGTGGAGTCCGAGTCCCTGCTGATTGCCCTCAAAGGCGCAGAGCAGGCGCTGCGCGAGAAGTTCCTGCGCAACATGTCCCAGCGCGCTGCGGATATCCTGCGCGACGACCTTGCCAACCGTGGCCCGGTGCGTCTGTCGCAGGTCGAGAACGAACAGAAAGCCATCCTGCTTATCGTACGCCGCCTGGCCGAAACCGGCGAGATGGTAATCGGCACCAGCGAGGATACCTATGTCTAATTCGCTGCCATGGAAACGCTGGACGCCTGACGACCTGGCCTTCCCGACGCCGGTTTTCGAAGAGATAGTGATGCCGGAAGCCAGTTCGGAGCAGGAAGAACAAGAAAGCGAGCCGGACCTTCAGCAAACGCTGGCGATGATGCAGGCGCAGGCTCGGGAACAAGGCCACAGCGCGGGCTTTGCCGCCGGACACGATCAGGGCGTAGAAGAAGGCCGCAAGGCAGGGTTCCAACAGGGGCTTGAGCAAGGCATCAACGAAGCCCGCCAGCAGCAGGCGCCGGTTCACGCACGTATGCAGCAGCTGGTCAGCGAGTTTCAGTACACGCTGGACGCGCTGGATAGCGTTATCGCCTCCCGCCTGATGCAGATGGCGCTGGAAGCGGCACGCCAGGTCATCGGCCAGACGCCAGCCGTTGATAACAACGCGCTGATCAAACAGATTCAGGGGCTGCTGATGCAGGAGCCGCTGTTCAGCGGCAAACCACAGCTTCGCGTACACCCGGATGACTTGCAGCGGGTAGAAGAGATGCTGGGCGCCACGCTAAGCCTGCACGGCTGGCGTCTTCGTGGTGACCCAAGCCTGCATCAGGGCGGCTGCAAAGTCTCCGCCGATGAAGGCGATCTCGACGCCAGCGTGGCGACCCGCTGGCAAGAGCTTTGCCGCCTGGCAGCCCCGGGAGTCCTCTGATGACCGCCCGCCTCACCCGTTGGCTGAACACGCTCGATAATTTTGAAGCGCGGATGGTAGAACTGCCGTCCGTGCGCCGCTACGGCCGCCTGACCCGCGCCACCGGGCTGGTGCTGGAAGCCACCGGCCTGCAGCTGCCTCTGGGGGCAACCTGCATCATTGAGCAGCACGACCGTGAAGTCGAATGTGAAGTGGTCGGCTTTAACGGCCACAAGCTGTTTCTGATGCCGCTGGAGGAAGTCGAAGGTATTCTGCCCGGCGCCCGAGTTTATGCCCGTTCGGCAACGGCGGAAGGCCTGCATAGCGGTAAAAAATTGCCGCTTGGCCCGGCACTGCTGGGCCGCGTGCTTGACGGCAGCGGCCGCCCGCTCGACGGCCTGCCTTCTCCGGATTCCGACCTGATGGGCGCGCTGGGTGCAGCACCGTTTAACCCGCTCCAGCGTACGGCGATTGAACATGTCCTCGACGTTGGCGTACGCCCGATTAACGCCCTGCTCACCGTAGGTCGTGGCCAGCGTATGGGCCTCTTCGCAGGCTCTGGCGTCGGTAAAAGCGTCCTGCTCGGCATGATGGCGCGTTACACCCAGGCCGACGTCATTGTCGTGGGCCTGATCGGCGAGCGCGGGCGCGAAGTAAAAGACTTTATCGAAAACATTCTCGGTGCCGAAGGCCGTGCGCGCTCGGTAGTGATTGCCGCTCCGGCGGACGTTTCTCCGCTACTGCGTATGCAGGGTGCCGCTTACGCAACGCGTATTGCAGAAGACTTCCGCGACCGCGGTCAGCACGTGCTGCTGATCATGGACTCACTGACCCGTTACGCAATGGCGCAGCGTGAAATTGCTCTCGCCATCGGTGAGCCACCGGCCACCAAAGGCTACCCGCCTTCAGTGTTCGCCAAGCTTCCGGCGCTGGTTGAGCGCGCGGGCAACGGCATTCACGGCGGCGGCTCGATTACCGCTTTTTATACCGTACTCACCGAAGGCGACGATCAGCAGGACCCGATTGCCGACTCCGCACGAGCCATTCTTGACGGCCACATTGTGCTGTCGCGCCGCCTGGCAGAAGCGGGCCACTACCCGGCCATCGACATCGAAGCGTCTATCAGCCGAGCCATGACATCGTTGATTACCGAGCAGCATTACGCCCGGGTACGTCGTTTCAAACAGCTGTTATCCAGCTTCCAGCGCAACCGTGATTTGGTCAGCGTGGGGGCTTACGCCAAAGGCAGCGATCCGATGCTCGATAAAGCCATTGAACTGTGGCCGCATCTGGAAGCATTCCTGCAGCAAGGCATTTTTGAACGTTCAAGCTGGGAAGAAGCCTGCTTCGCACTGGAGGCGCTCTTCCCGACGGTTTGATAAGAGGTGACCATGAACCAAAACAGCGCACTGGATACTTTGCGTGAACTCGCCGCCCAGGAAGTAGAGAAAGCAGCGATTCGTTTAGGTGAGATGCGCCGGGGCTGCCAGCAAGCGGAAGAGCAGCTCAACATGCTGATCAACTATCAGTTTGAGTACAGCAACAGCCTGAATAACAACATGAGTCAGGGTATTGCCAGCACGCGCTGGCAAAACTACCAGCAGTTTATACGCACGCTGGAAAAAGCCATCGACCAGCATCGTCAGCAGTTGATGCAGTGGACCAATAAAGTCGACCAGGCATTGAGTTTCTGGCAGGAAAAACAAAAGCGCCTGCAGGCATGGCAAACCCTGCAGGACAGAAAGGCAGCGGAGCTGTTGCTCGCGGAGAACAGGCTCGATCAGAAACAGATGGATGAATACGCCCAGCGGGCCACATTGAGGAAAGGCGAATGATCACATTGCCACAAATTCTGTTAAACAACGGGGCCGATACCGCTGCGACCGGGGATGTAAAAGGTGCGGATGGCAAAGGCTTCAGCGAAGGCTTTTTGGATCTTCTTAGCAAAGCGCTGCCGGGCAAAGTCGAGCTGGAAGACGGCAAATCTCTGCCTTTGGGCGCGGCCTTAAGCAAAGTCGCCGCCACTAACGCAGCCAAAGGCGACGCCAAAGACGGCCAGGCGGTGCTGAATGAATTGCTTAATACGCCGGAGCAGCCCGAGGCACTCTCCACCCTGCTCGCCTCCATTGGCAAAATCGACGCGGGCAACAAGCCAGACCTGGCGGACAAAGACGCCAAAAGCGACAAGCCGCTGAGCGACGCCGAGCTGCAAACGCTAAGCGCATTGTTTGCCATGCTGCCGCAGCCGGTCACCGCCACGCAGCCCGTGACGCTGAATAAAACCGGCACTGATTCCTCACCGTTATCTGCCCTCAGCACGGCAAGCAATGCCGCAGGTAAAAGCGCGCCAGACAGTCTGTTGACTGCCGACGGCAATGCGAAAAAAGCAGCGCCAGCGGCCTCTACTACACTTGTCGATAGCAAGATAGCCCCCGCAGCGGTCGCCCAACAGCACGTTGACGATAAAGCTCAACTGGCAGCCAACAACAGCGGTGGCGACAGCCGCGACATCCCTGCGCCACAGGTGAACAATACCGCTCCGGTCACCGCTCAGATGACGCCCGCTATTAGCAGCGTGACCGTTGCCGCCCCAACCACAACGCACATCGCTACCCCAACGGCACCAACGATCAGCGCCCAGTTGGGAAGCCACGAATGGCAACAGCAGATATCTCAGAACGTGACGTTGTTTACCCGTCAGGGCCAGCATAGCGCCGAGCTGAGATTGCATCCGGAAGATCTCGGTCAGGTGCAAATTAGTCTAAAACTAGAAGATAACCAGGCGCAGCTACAGATGATGTCGCCCCACGGCCACGTGCGTGCCGCGCTGGAAGCCGCGCTCCCCACGCTCCGTACCGCACTTGCGGAGAGCGGTATCCAGCTTGGCCAGAGCAACATCAGCAGCGAAAGCTTTGCCCAGCAGCAATCCGGACAGCAGCAACAGCAGCAAAGCGCCCGCAGCGGAGAGCGTTTCTCTCTTAGCGGCAGCGATGCCGAACCGCTGCCGGTGGCCGATAGTCTGCAGCGTCTGGCAAGCAGCAACGGCGCCGTGGACATTTTTGCCTGAGCCCCCTTTACGGGTAAACGCCAGAGCTAGCGACAATAAACGTGTGTTTTCCGGGCTTTGACCGCCCGCAGACACGGGATAATTGCTTTTCAGCAGTACCGATACAGGAATAAAGCGTTCAATGACTGATACCGCTATCACGAAAGGCCGTAAGCGCGCCATCTGGGTGCCGATACTGGTTCTTATCACACTCGCCGCGTGCGCGACCGCAGGCTATAGCTACTGGCGCATGCAGCAAACGCCAGCCACTGCCCAGGCCAAAGCGCCTGAGCCACCGCCTGCGCCTGTGTTCTTCGCTCTGGATACCTTTACCGTCAATCTGGGTGATGCGGATCGCGTCCTGTACATCGGCGTGACGCTGCGATTAAAAGATGAAGCGACTCGCCAGCGCCTGAGCGAATTCCTGCCGGAAGTCCGCAGCCGTCTGCTGCTGCTGTTCTCTCGTCAGGATGCAAACCAGCTGGCAACCGATGCCGGTAAGCAGAAGCTGGTGGAAGCGATTAAAACTACTCTGGCACCCCCTTTGGTAGCCGGGCAACCTCAACAGGTAGTCAGCGACGTGCTGTATACCGCCTTTATTTTGCGGTAACTCCATGGGCGACAGTATTCTTTCTCAGGCCGAAATCGATGCGCTGTTAAACGGCGACAGTGAGAATAACGACGAGCCGAAGGCAAGGGCGACGGGCGAAAGCGATATTCGTCCCTATGACCCGAACACCCAGCGCCGCGTCGTGCGCGAGCGTCTACAGGCGCTGGAAATCATCAACGAGCGTTTTTCTCGTCAGTTCCGTATGGGGCTGTTTAACCTGCTGCGCCGTAGCCCGGATATTACCGTCGGGGCAATCCGCATTCAGCCGTATCATGAGTTTGCCCGCAACCTGCCGGTGCCGACCAACCTGAACCTGATCCACCTGAAGCCGCTGCGCGGTACCGGCCTATTCGTCTTTTCGCCTAGCCTGGTATTTATTGCGGTAGATAACCTGTTCGGCGGTGACGGGCGCTTCCCGACCAAAGTGGAAGGCCGCGAGTTCACCCACACCGAGCAGCGCGTCATTAACCGCATGCTAAAGCTGGCCCTGGAATCCTATAGCGACGCGTGGAAGGCGATTTATCCGCTGGACGTGGAATACGTTCGTTCGGAAATGCAGGTCAAGTTTACCAATATTACCACGTCGCCTAACGACATCGTGGTTAACACCCCGTTCCACGTCGAAATTGGCAACCTGACCGGTGAGTTCAACATCTGTCTGCCGTTCAGCATGATTGAGCCGCTGCGCGAGCTGCTGGTGAATCCTCCGCTGGAGAATTCACGTCAGGAAGATCAAAGCTGGCGCGACACCCTGGTGCGTCAGGTGCAGCATTCCGAGCTGGAGTTGGTGGCGAACTTCGCCGATATCCCGCTGCGGTTGTCCCAAATCCTAAAACTGAAACCTGGCGATGTGCTGCCCATCGAAAAGCCAGATCGTATTATCGCGCATGTCGACGGCGTGCCGGTATTGACCAGCCAGTACGGCACGGTCAACGGCCAGTATGCCCTGCGCGTCGAACATTTGATCAACCCGATATTGAATTCGCTGAATGAGGAACAGCCCAAATGAGTGATATTAATCAACCGTCCGATGACAATGCAGGCTCAGTGGACGATCTGTGGGCTGATGCGTTAAACGAGCAGAAAAGTTCCGGAAAAAGCGCCGCGGACAACGTATTCCGTGCGCTGGAAGGCAATGATATCGCCGGTAACGTGCAGGATATCGACCTGATTATGGATATTCCGGTCAAGCTGACCGTCGAGCTGGGCCGCACCCGCATGACCATCAAAGAGCTGCTGCGCCTGACGCAGGGTTCCGTGGTTGCGCTGGATGGTCTGGCCGGCGAGCCGCTGGATATTCTGATCAACGGTTACCTGATTGCCCAGGGTGAAGTGGTGGTGGTGGCCGACAAATACGGCGTGCGTATTACCGACATCATTACCCCATCAGAACGTATGCGTCGCCTGAGCCGCTAAATGAAAACCCAGGCCACCGTTGCCCAACCGACCGTTAACGCCAGCTCGCCTCTTGTCCAGGTGAGCGGGGCGTTAGCCGGGATCGTTATTTTTATTCTGGTGGCCGCCTGGCTGGCAAAACGCTTTGGGTTTACCGGCGCAGGCGTCGGCGCAAAAAAGTCGCTGAACATTAGCGCCAGCGTAAGCGTAGGCCCGCGCGAGCGCGTGGTGGTGGTAGATGTTGAGGATGCGCGTCTGGTTCTCGGCATTACCTCCGCCCAAATCACCCATTTGCATACGCTACCGCCTGCGTCCGCGCCAGACGTCACTGAAAAAGCGCCCGCCCCTGCCGATTTCCAGAAATTGATGAAGAACCTGCTTAAACGTAACGGGAAAGATTGATGAAACGTTTGCTGCCGCTCTCGTTACTTAGCGCATTATTGCTGATCCCTGCCGCCGCCTTTGCACAATTACCTGGCCTGATAAGCCAGCCCCTCGCTAACGGCGGGCAGAGCTGGTCGCTGCCGGTGCAAACGCTGGTCTTTATTACTTCATTAACCTTCCTGCCGGCCATTTTGCTGATGATGACCAGCTTTACGCGCATCATCATCGTCTTTGGCCTGCTGCGAAACGCCCTCGGTACGCCTTCTGCACCACCGAATCAGGTGATGGTCGGCCTGGCGCTGTTTCTGACCTTTTTTATTATGTCGCCGGTGTTCGACAAAATTTATACCGACGCTTACCAGCCTTTCAGCGAAGATAAAATCTCAATGGACGTGGCTATTGATAAAGGCGCTCAGCCGCTGCGGGAGTTTATGCTGCGCCAGACGCGCGAAGCCGACCTTGCGCTGTTTGCTCGCCTTGCCAATACCCAGCCGCTGCAGGGGCCGGAAGCCGTTCCTATGCGCATCCTGCTGCCTGCTTACGTCACCAGCGAGTTGAAGACGGCGTTCCAGATTGGCTTTACTGTCTTTATTCCGTTCCTGATTATTGACCTCGTTATTGCCAGCGTACTGATGGCGCTCGGGATGATGATGGTTCCCCCCGCGACCATTGCCCTGCCCTTCAAGCTGATGCTTTTCGTGCTGGTAGACGGCTGGCAGCTGTTAGTGGGTTCATTAGCACAAAGCTTTTACAGCTAGCGGAGAAAGTGAATGACGCCAGAATCGGTCATGATGATGGGCACCGAAGCGATGAAGGTCGCCCTTGCCCTTGCGGCCCCTCTGCTACTGGTCGCGCTGATAAGCGGCCTGATTATCAGCCTGCTGCAGGCGGCAACGCAGATTAACGAAATGACGCTGTCGTTCATTCCCAAGATTCTGGCCGTGTTCGTCACCATGGTCATTGCCGGGCCGTGGATGCTCAATTTGCTGCTTGATTACATGCGTTCTTTACTGACCAATCTACCGAATACCATTGGATGATCCACGTTGACAGCAACCAGTGGCTTGACTGGCTAAGCCTCTATTTCTGGCCACTGCTGCGGGTGCTGGCGCTAATTATGACGGCCCCTATTCTGAACGAGCGCACGATTCCCAAACGGGTAAAAGTGGCGCTTGGGCTCATGATAACCTTCACCATCGCGCCTTCGCTGCCGTTAACCGGCGTGACGATTTTTTCCGCCGCTGGCTTTTGGCTGGCAATACAACAAATTCTTATCGGTGTGGCCCTGGGCTTTACCATGCAGTTTGCCTTTTCCGCCGTGCGTACCGCCGGCGAAATTGTTGGCCTGCAGATGGGGTTGTCCTTTGCCACTTTCTTTGACCCGGGTAGCCGCCTTAACATGCCGGTGCTGGCACGCTTCCTTGATATTCTGGCGATGCTGCTGTTTCTCACTTTTAACGGCCACTTATGGCTTATTTCGATGCTGGTCGATACTTTTCATACGCTGCCCATCGGCGGCCACCCTATCAACAGCAATGCGTTTATGGCGCTGACGCGGGCGGGCGGACTCATCTTCCTGAACGGCCTGATGCTGGCACTGCCTTTGATCACTTTGTTACTCACGCTTAACATCGCGCTTGGCCTGCTAAACCGAATGGCACCGCAGCTATCCGTATTTGTTATCGGTTTTCCGGTAACCTTGTCGATCGGTATGCTAATTCTTATGGCACTCATGCCGCTTATCGCCCCTTTCACCGAGCATTTATTCGGCGAGATTTTTGATCTGCTTGCAGATATAGTCAGCGAAATCCCCACAAATTAATAACCATACCTTTTATGATACCTCTTTGAGGATATTCCTAAAAATAATTTCAAATATCATTCGCCAGGATATATCTGGCGCGGAATATATGATTTTACCTGGTTCACAATACACAACATTCACTTTACTTTAAGAACATTCCTGGCAAATTATAGGCAACTTTACGGGATAGTGATTTCGCCTTTTAAATTATTAATAATGGGTTACCCCAAATAATTCGAACTGCGGAAAATGCGGCGGTCTGGCTTTGCCTGGGACTGACACGGTCAATCACTGGTTAAACCAGTACGGCTTTCAATCTGCGCTCCGGGCTATTACGGGTATAACGCGCTTAGTGAGGGTTTGCTATGTCAACGATTATTATGGACTTATGCAGCTATACCCGGCTGGGGCTTGTCGGCTACTTAGCCAGCCGCGGGGTTAGAAAACGGCATATTACGGATGTAGAGACGGTGGAACAGCTGGCACAGGCATGCCGGGTGCAGGCACCCAGCGTGGTGTTTATTAATGAAGACTGTTTTATTCATGACCCGCAAAGTAGTCAGCAAATAAAGCAGATCATTAATCAACACCCAGGTACGCTCTTTTTAGTCTTTATGGCTATTGCCAATATTCATTTTGATGAATATCTGCTGGTCAGAGAAAATCTCCTGATCAGCTCAAAATCCATCAAGCCTGAATCTTTAGACGATATTTTAGCGGAATACTTAGCAAAAAATGCACAATGTATTGGACATATTAATTTGCCCACGCTTTCGCTAAGTCGCACAGAGTCCAGCATGCTGAAAATGTGGATGTCAGGACAGGGAACGATTCAAATCTCCGATCAAATGAACATCAAAGCAAAAACCGTTTCATCGCATAAAGGGAATATTAAACGCAAAATCAAGACCCACAACAAACAGGTGATATATCATGTAGTGCGCCTTACCGATAACGTCACCAACGGTATTTTTGTCAATCTTCGGTAGTTTTTTTACTTGCGTCCCGTCCCCTACGCCTTTTTGGCCGTGGTATTTAATCTCTGACGGCTGTCAGAGATTAAATACAAGCTCAACGACACCCACAACCGTAACAAAACCGCAACCTTTGCAAAAAAAAGCAGAAAAATCTCACTAAACTTACTCCGTACATTTATACATGGAGAGATTTGTCGCTATGGTAGCCGTTATTATTCTTGGCATTTTCATTATCAGCGTCTTCTACGCCCACTCCCGCGGCGTCGAAAAACAAAAGTTTTCACGCCAGCTTTTTGACCACTCGACCTTTATGGCTCCGGTCAATATGTTCATGACGCGTTTCTCGCGCCTGCCGCCTGAACAGCCTTATTTCCCGACCAGTGACTTCCCGGAACTACAAAAGCTGACGGATAACTGGGAAGTCATTCGTGAAGAAGCGCTGCGCCTGCAGGGTCATATCAAAGCGGCAGAAAGCCACAACGATGCCGGTTTTAACACCTTCTTTAAGCGTGGATGGAAACGCTTTTATCTTAAGTGGTATAGCGATGCGCACCCTTCCGCGCACGAGCTTTGTCCAGTCACGACAAAGCTGGTCAGTGAGATCCCTTCCGTGAAAGCGGCAATGTTTGCCGAATTACCGGCGGGCGCTTATCTGGGTAAGCACCGCGATCCCTATGCCGGATCGGTGCGTTACCACCTGGGCCTGGCCACGCCAAACGACGATCGTTGCTTTATTGAGGTCGATCGGCAACGCCATAGCTGGCGTGACGGCGAGGCGGTTATTTTTGATGAAACCTATGTGCACTGGGCCGAAAATAAGAGCGAACAGACCCGAATCATTCTGTTCTGCGATATTGAGCGGCCGATGAAATGGCGCTGGGCGCAGGCCGTGAACCATTGGGTAGGCACCACCCTGATGTCTGCCGCCAGCTCGCCAAACAGCGACAGCGACCGTACCGGCGCCCTGAACCGCGTATTTAAGTACGTTCACGCGCTGCGCGACAGCGGGCAAAATCTGAAGAAACGCAATCGGAAGGTGTATTACGCGATGAAGTATTCGGCGATCACGCTGATTTTTGCGGCGATTATCGTACCAAGCGTGGTGTAGCGGGTTTTCCCCTCCCCCTTCGAGCGAGAGGTTCAGACCACCAAAACCTACTCTTCCTTCTCCACGAAAATCCCGTCCGGATGTCCTGATTCATTAAAGAACCAAATACCCAGCGGGTAATCTTCCAGCGCGACTAAATACATTGTCCCTTCGTTAAAGGGTTCAACTGCCAGCACGGTGCCGGGGCGGCGCGGGCCACCATCGGTCTTTACGGTTACCCGGTCATTGATTTTCATCGTTATTTCCTCCAGATACATTGCTTGCCATTGTAGATCAAAAACCCTTTCAGCGCCCTCCCCGCGGGAGGGCTTAGCGCATTATCTGAAACGTCTATACTTAAGGCTGGTAGTCAGACGAGGGCTAAGTGATGAAGAGCGTGAAAATGAGCGGCAGCGCGGCGCATCAGGAAACGGAGGTTGATGTTGACGCACTGCTGGCCGCTATCAATGAGATTAGCGAAAGCGATATCCGTCACGCAGGAAGCGATGAGCATCCGCAAAGCGTGAGCGTGAATGGGCGAGAATGGCACAGCTATAAGGAGTTAGCAGACGCTTTTGAGCTGGATATTCGTGATTTCAGCGTGAACGAAATTAACCGCTAAGAAAAGCATCCCGGCCGGGGAGCCGGGATGAAAACTTGCTAATGCAAGAAGCACTTGAAATTCGTTACATCAGGAAATCTGATGTGTTGACCACATTACCCTAAATTTTATTGAACACAAGGATATATTCTTTTGAAGAATGAGCCTAGGGGTAGGTATTGATGCAGGGAATTTGATGCCAATACCTTATGAAATGTATTCTTTTTGGTTCCGGGCCGTATCCTGAAGGAATGGCAGGCCTGATAAAAATAAGATTTATCCCAAACCAAAGTCGCCCTGTTCTCCCCTCGGACCAGGCCGAAGACAGAAAATCCGATCGCATTTTTACCCTCAAAGCACGGAAAAACTTTATGCGTACGTTACCCGGCAACGCCACGATGCGCACCATAAAAGCATCAGCAATGCTTATATGATATAGCGGAATTGCCCTGGTGGACCGATCGGTCCCGCGTATAGACCTGGTTACGACCGTTCTCCTTGGCTTTATATAATCGACCGTCCGCAATCGACTGCAGGTGTTCAAAGTCATAATCATGGCGTTCATGCGCGCAGCTTACGCCAAACGAGGCGCTGATTTTGATGGTTTGTCCGGCCACCAATAACAGTTCCTTCGTGTTGATACGCACCCGGATCCGCTCAGCAATGCTTGCGGCTTCAGCAAGATTCGCTCCCGGCAGCACGACACAGAACTCCTCTCCCCCAACGCGCCCGGCCACATCTTCCTCTCTTATGACAGAACCGAGCAGCGCCGCCGCGTGGGAAAGAACTTTATCGCCAGCGTGATGCCCGTAGCGGTCATTTATGCCTTTGAAAAAGTCGAGATCCATCTGGATAACGGAGAAAGGCTGCTCCTTGCGCTGGCAATCCTGCGCAAGGTTGCGGGCAATGTCGAAGAAGGCACCACGGTTGTAGAGGCGGGTCAGGGTATCGTAGTTTGCACGCCAGCTCAGCGTTTGCTGTAGGGTCAGCATATTGCTCACCAGGCGACGAATAACTCGCCATGATATCCCCAGCATCAGCGTGAAGAGCAGCCAAAGGATCGTCAGTACAATGCTGATACGACCAAATTCACCCTGTACGCCCTCACTCAGGGTGTGCACCTTGATCAGTACGCCATCAAAGTTCATCAGCTTCGCCCAGGTCACAAAACGGCTGTCCATCCGCAGCTCTCCCGCTTCTCCACTTTCCATGGAGCGGGCAATCTCAGCCTGCTGTTTCACGTCAAACACCGGCGCCCGCGAAACGTGTTCTGCCGCACTGGCAATCAACGTAAACGTCTTATCAAAAAGCATAACGGTGCCCTCATAGCGGTCATGAGACTGGCTTTGAAGAAACTGATGCATCGCGTTGACGGGAAAATCCATCGCCAGTACGCCATACCAGCGATCGTTCAAATCCAGCGGTACCGCCGCGGTGATAATCTGGCCGCTGCGGCTGCCAGGATTATAGGTATGAGTCCACTGCACACCACGGTCTGGGTTGTTTTCCGGCGACTGGGCAACAAAATAGGGCTGATCAATCAGGCGATAATAGAGAGAAACAATCCCCGGATCGTTTTCCGGGGGCGTGCTGGAGAGGAAAAAGCCGGCACGTGAGGCGTAGAACATGCGCCTTTGTAGATCGCGTTTACCGTCAGCAAGCTGCATGATGTAACTAAACTCCAGCGCGGCCCCCAGCTCCGGGTAGAGCAGACTCTTGTCGCGGTCGAGGAGGGAATTATGGGTGACAAACTCGTCAGACACGCCGTTAATCGGCATTCCACGGTTAAGATCGAGCCGCAGCTGCCAGTAAGGTTGCGTCCGCTGAATAGCAAAATCGGCCAGCGCTTTGCGGGAGACATCGGTTGAGATTGGCGACTGCAGCGCATAATGCATGGTGTTGCGATAAAACAGCAGGTTATCAATGCTGTGCTGCAGCTGTCGGTCCAGGGCGGTGGCGACATTGTCCAGGCTGTTGCGCTGGTTGGAGATATAGGCCGACTCCAGCACCGCCACTTCACGCCAGGTCAGCAGGGTTGAGAAAATAAAAACCACAATAAAACAGAGGTTTACCACCCGCTGCGGTCTTTTATAGCGGCTTAAGAACCGTTCAAATGCGTTACCGATCAATGGGGATGCTCCCTGGCGGGCGACCCTGGCCGCTGTTATCAATTCTCCCCGCAAACACCCGCAAGGATAAGGTCATGACAGATTTTGCCACCACGCGGCGACGTTGTCGAAGCCGAGTTGCCCTGAATACCTCTTCTTCGGGGCATAAAAAAACCCGGCGCAACCGGGCTCAGGTAAATAACACACCCGAAAAAAAATATTTCCGGGTGTGGGGTAAACCAGAAACCTCACGCCTGGTGAGGCACTCTGGTTTCTACTGGCGCCAGATCATCCTCGCGGAACGCCTCACGCTTTACGCCGTACCCGTCGTACCACCGGCACTCCACCATGCCACTGGAATAACCCGTGACAATCATGCGTGGACCACCGTTTTTACGCCGGACTTCATCGCTGACCACATAGACCATTGCCGCCTCCGGTATCAGGGGTGAAAACCTCTACAGTTATAGCTAATGGTCAGCGTTTTTTCCTGACTAAAGCGAGATTTTTCTTTTCACGCTGAATGAGAAGCGCCACCACGAAGGCGATTTATGCCGTTGACCGCCAGCAGCACCAGACCGCCAACGATAAAGCCCAGCACCAGATTCACAAGCGTCGGCCCGACAAGCTGAACAACGCCGCCAAACTGCCCTGTCCAGTGCTCAATACCATGATGCAGTACCGGGATGCCGTGCACAAGAATGCCGCCCCCCACGAGGAACATGGCCAGCGTCCCGACGACGGTGAGTATTTTCATCAACCAGGGGGCGATGATCAGCAGCGCTTTGCCCAGCGCCTGAGCCACCGCCGCGCGCTTATCCGCCAGCCAGTAGCCCAGGTCGTCGATTTTCACGATCATCCCGTACACACCTATGGTCACCAGAATCGCAATACCGGCCAGAATTAACACCTGATTCAGCAGCGGCGCTTCGGCCACGATGCCGAGTGTAATAGCGACGATTTCCGCCGAAAGGATAAAGTCGGTACGCACCGCGCCTTTCACCTTATCTTTTTCAAACGCCATTGGGTCCTGGGCGACGATGGATTCCAGGCGTTCCTGTTTCTCTTCCGCGCTCTCTTTATGCTTACGGGCATGCAGGCTGTGGATCACTTTCTCAACGCCCTCGAAGCAGAGAAACGCCCCGCCCACCATCAGCAGCGGCGTAATCGCCCAGGGCGCAAAGGCGCTAATAATCAGCGCCAGCGGCACCAGAATCAGTTTATTGAGAAACGACCCCTTTGCCACACTCCATACCACGGGCAGCTCCCGGTTTGCACGCAGGCCGGAAACCTGTTGAGCATTGAGCGAGAGATCGTCACCCAGAACGCCCGCCGTTTTTTTTGCCGCAAGTTTGCCCATAACGGAGATATCGTCCAGCAACGTGGCAATATCGTCGAGCAAAGTGAGTAAGCTACTTCCAGCCAAAATATCCGTCCTTATCGATTTAGTTACCCAAGAGTATGAAGCAAAATCGCTGCCGCGAAAATTCCCCGTCTTTGTCAATGTAAATTAACATTCTATCAACAAGTAAAAGACTCGCTATCCTCCGCCTTTTGGCGTTAACTATCGGCCTGAAATTAGCATCTGGTGAGGGATTATGCGTGCTCGTTCTGGTCAATTAGTGCCGCTGATAGCGGCGCTGTTTGCGTTGTATATCATCTGGGGATCAACCTATTTAGCGCTGGCTATCGGGGTGAAAACCTGGCCACCGTTTATCCTCGCCGGTACGCGCTTTATGCTTGCAGGATCCTTGCTGATGGGCATTCTGCTTATTCGTGGCCACAAGCTTCCCCGGCTGCGCCCAACCCTTAACGCGGCGCTTATCGGTGTTCTTCTGCTCGCCGTGGGCAACGGCTGCGTAACCGTGGCCGAGCACCAACATGTTCCTTCCGGCATTGCCGCGGTGATGGTCGCCACCGTGCCGCTGTTTACCCTTTGCTTCAGCCGCCTGTTTGGCATTAAAACGCGCAAGCTTGAGTGGCTCGGCATTGCAATTGGTCTGGCGGGCATTGTGCTGCTGAACAGCGGCGGCAATCTCAGCGGCAACCCCTCCGGCGCGATTTTAATTCTGATGGGTTCCCTGAGCTGGGCGTTTGGTTCGGTTTACGGGTCACGCATTGAACTGCCCGAGGGCATGATGGCCGGCGCGGTTGAAATGCTGGCCGCAGGGATTGTGGCCCTGAGCCTCGCGGCGCTAACCGGTGAACGCCTGACGACGATGCCCGACACCTCAGGCTGGCTGGCGCTGGGCTACCTGGCGCTGTTTGGCTCGATGATTTCTATCAGCGCCTATATGTACCTGATTCGTAACGTCTCCCCGGCGGTGGCGACCAGCTATGCCTACGTCAACCCGGTCGTCGCGGTGCTGCTTGGCACCACCTTCGCGGGGGAAAGTCTTTCGTCGATTGAATGGCTGGCGCTGGGCGTCATTATTTTTGCCGTGGTGCTGGTCACGCTGGGCAAATATCTGTTCCCGGCCAAACCCGTTATTACGTCCTGCGAAGTGGAAAAATAAGCGACTCTGCGGCCAGTGTTTGCTGGCCGCCATCATGACGTTGATGGATGCCGGTAACGTTGATTTCTGCGCTGCGTCCACCGCTGCAAACCCACTCTTCTAACCGCTCGCAAAGTGCCAGATCGCTCATTTTTTTGCGGCCCCGCAGCGCACATTCCCAGACCACCAGCACTCGCCAGCCCTGCTCCAGCAGCAGCCCGATATCGCGCTTGTCTCTTTTAACATTGCTGCCAATTTTACTCAGCCAGAAATCAGTGCGGGTGGCCGGAACCTTAAACAGATAGCAATCATGATGATGCCAGAAACAGCCGTGGGTAAAAATAACGCAGCGGTACTCATCCACAATAAAATCGGGCTTCCCCGGTAGCGCGGCATCCTGAACGCGGAAGCTAAACCCGCATTCGGCCAGAAGCGCGGAGAGGCGTTTTTCAATGGCGGTATCGCGGGTGGCAATCGCTCGCATGTTTTTACTGCGTATTGCTTTACTGTGTACGTCCGCCATTGCCGCCTCCGCTTAGCGCTTTTTGACCACGTGTTTAATGGTTGGCTCCAGCAGTTTTGCCACCGCGGCAAAAGCAGGAACCACGACGGAGTTACCAAACTGGCGATAGGCCTGGGTATCGGACACGGGAATGCGGAACGCTTTCCCCTGAGGGGATTCAAAACCCATCAGCCTGGCACATTCACGCGGCGTCAGGCGGCGCGGCCTGTTCAACTGATTATCGGGATCGTTAAAGTCGGCCTCTCCCAGCGCCTTATCCCAGCCGCGATCGACCAAAATTTCCGCGCCATCTTTAAAGTAACGCGCCGACAGGGTTCTCGCCACGCTTGCCGGATTGGTTGGGTCAACCAGCCCGTAGCCGAACCCATTCCCTTTGGCCTGATGTTTTTTTGCGTAGTTATAGAGATATTTCCACAGCGTCGGGGTCAGGACATACTTCGCATCGACTTCGTCATCCAGCAGTTCACCAAAGGTTGGGCGACGGGCAGGATAGTAGTCGCTGAGTCTTGTCAGCGTCACCGCCGAGCCCAGGTTCAGGTCGCGGCGCGTGCCGACCAGCACAATGCGCTCGCGGTGCTGCGGCAGGAAATTTTTACCATCAACAATTTTAGGATCATCACGCCCGGAGATAGCAGCATCAGCCACGTCATAACCCAGCTCATCCAGCGTCTGCATAATAATGCGGAAGGTATTACCTTTATCGTGGCTCTTCAGGTTCTTCACATTTTCCAGCACAAAAACGGGCGGACGTTTTGCCGCGATGATCCGTGCCACATCAAAGAACAATGTGCCCTGCGTTTCACAGGCAAAGCCGTGCGCGCGCCCAAGGGCGTTTTTCTTCGACACGCCAGCCAGTGAAAATGGCTGGCAGGGGAACCCGGCAAGCAGCACATCATGATCGGGCAGCGTGGCCTGGATGTGCGCCGTCGCTTGCTCATCCGTAACGTCACTGCGATGACTTAACGTCACATCGCGGATATCTTCATTAAACTGGTGCTGAGCCGGATCGCAATACCAGTTTGCTTTGTAGGTTCTCACGGCGTGCTTATTCCATTCGCTGGTGAACACGCACTGCCCGCCAATTGCCTCGAAGCCGCTGCGAATGCCGCCGATACCGGCAAACAGGTCAATAAAGCGAAAGGCATAGCGGCCATGGTGAGCCGGTGGCGACGGCAGCATGCTTTGTAGCATCTGCACCTCAACCTCAGTTAATCCTCTTGGCGCAGATTTGCCGTTATACCAGCGGTTCAGGGACTCGCGCGTCCAGTCACCTCCAACCTGTCGCAGGCGCAGGGCAACGGTTTTCTGATCGTAGATTTCAAGTAAGCGACTCACCAGCGCATGGTCTTCTTCTTGCTGAGTTTGTTTGTGGCGCTGTGCCTGGAGGGAGAGGTGTTCTGCAATCGCGTCAAGATCGTTCATCGTGAACCATATATGGGAAAAGGGAGTGAAACTGTATCACTGATTTGACCCAGAGAGAACGGAAACGGCCCGCAGATGCGCGGGCTGAAAAGATTAGGCCTGTGATTTAAAACGCTGCAGGACCTGCTCATCCACGTTCAGGTAGTCACCTTTCAACTCGGCGCACAGTTTTGCCATATAGCCAACGAGGAAGTCCGCATTGTGGTGCGCCAGCGCGCGCCCCGCTTCAGTTTGCATTGAGTCCGGTAGACGCAAAAGCTTTTTCTGGAAATGATCCACCGAGTACAGCGTGTCGTCCAGCTCACGGCGCTCGGCGAGCGGATCGTCACTGTCAAATAAGGAGCGCCCAAGCGCGCCCGACACGTAAAACACCCGCGCAAGGCCAATCGCCCCGAGAGATTCCAGCCTGTCGGCGTCCTGTACGACTTTGGCTTCCAGCGTCTGCGGCACAATGGCGGCGCTAAAGCTGTGGGCTCGCACCGCATGGGCTACGTCGTCATACCGTTCGCGGGGAAAGTCCGGGAAGTGTGTTTCCAGAATGTGCAGCGTTTCCTGTGCGGCCTGCATCGAGGCAAGATGCCGCTCCGGGTGGTTTTTGGGCAGGTTAACGATGTCGTGGAAATAGCAGGCGGTCAGCACTACCAGCCTGTCCGCCTCCGTCCCTTCCATAATATGCTGAGCGGTTTTCCAAACGCGCCGAAAATGCGCCACGTCATGGGCTTTGTCATCCTGTGCCCAATTTTCAATCAGGTACTCCTCAAACTGCTTCTGCCAGCGGGCAATCGGCATACACATACTCCCCTTCTCGTGAAAAGCGCATGTCTGAGTATAACCAGATTTATGACAATAATATGACCTCTTCCCGCAGCAGGTTCACCATCTCCCGCGGCGTACCCGCCCCCATCAGCCTTTCACGGAAAGATTCGTGCATCAACCGACGGGCTAAAACTGAGAAAATCCGCATATGCTGCGCCTGCTCATGCTCGCTGAGGGTCAGCATAATAACCAGCTTCACCGCCACGCTATTGCCCCAGTCCAGCGGTTCGTTCAGCCGCAGGATGGAGATGCTGCTGCGGGCAATCACCGCCGACTGACAGTGTGGAATAGCAATAGAAAAACCCAGCGCAGTCGTGAACACGGCTTCGCGCTGCCAGATGGCGTGCTCGGCAAGCGTGGCTGAAACCGACCGCTGCTGAACGTCGAGATTGTCCGTTAGCCGCTTAATCACCTCGTGTTTATCACCCAGCGTTTCGTCGAGAAACACCAGGGACTCAGAAATCATCTCCTCATCTGCTCGACTGGGCCCGCCAGCAGGCATACTACGCTGTTTAACGCTCTCAAGCGCCAGCCAACGCCGCGCTACCTCATCCGGCTCCGACAGCAGTAAACCGTGGCTGGCAGCCAGGAGAAACGGGTCGGCGCCAGCAGCAAATAACGCGTCCGTAGAGGCAAGACACAGCAACGGCGTTTTAAACCTTCTGGCCAATATTGCGGTATGGGAGGTTTCGCCGCCGTCGGGCATAACAATTCCCAGCAAATGCGGCCCGCGAAGCATCAACAGCTGACCGGGCGTAAGAACATTCTGGCAAATAACGATTACCGCCTCATCCAGGACCGGCATCCAAAGCCGGCTCTGCCCGGTGAGCTGGCTGGCCAGCCGTAGCCCCAGATCGTAGACATCCAGCTCGCGCTGGCGCAGGTACTCGCTGCCGCTTTGCCGGAAAGGTTCACGCAGGATATCGATAGCCTGCGCCAGGGCGGCCAGTGCATTCCGGGCCGGGTGATCCTCCCGCAGGCATTCGTCGATAGCCTCATCCTCCAGCAGCTGGCTTTGCGCATCAAGGATCTGCGCCACCTCGCCTTTGTTAAGGACAGCTTCTTCCCGCAGCCTCCGCCTGGCTCCGCTCAACGCCGCGGCCAGCTGCCGTTGCTGAACGGCAGGCGGCGTCTCATCGTACTGCCGCGCAAGGTCGTGAAGATCTACCCGCCCGACATACACCGCCTTCGCCAGGGCGCTCCCTTCGCTGACGCCATTCCCCTGCCAAACCGGCGAAGTACTTCGGGAGAGAAACACCGGTATTGGCTGCCGCTCGTTCCCGGTACTGTCGACCAGCGGTGTATCGCTGTGCTCAAATTCATGTTCAATAAAATGCCGCAGCGCCTCCAGCGCCTCCTGCTCATCCGGCCCCTCGATCAGCAACTGGCATTCATCCCCCGCGGCAACATCAGCCCCCACCAGCGCCAGCACGCTTTTCGCGTTGCCCCGCCGCGACTTGCTTTGATTGACCAGGGTGACCGTCGCGCTGAAGCGGGCTGCCCGTTGCTCAAGCGCGCAGGCCGGTCTTGCGTGGAGCCCATTGGCTAACCGGCAACGAAATAAAAGTGTCTGCATAGTGATTACGCCTTATTCAATTTAACCGATGAGCCAGGAGACAGGCGTACCTGCCGCCACGGTGCTGGCCGGGTGGGTGCAGCGTGTTTCCGCCAGCGTGACCTGCTGAAGCTCGCCGTCCGTTTCCGGGGGACGGTTATCCAGCGGGACAAGGCCCGGGTTCCAGCCCCTGAGCAGCAGAGCCTCTTTGTTTTGGGCTTTTTTCAGCGTGCTGAAGTGCAGTTGGCTTTCCCAGTTAAGTACGCTGAAGTGCGACGGGAAACGCAGAGCGTGCGCATTGGTACGGAAGCGGGACCAGCCGGAATCAAGGTAACCAGAAGCGGGCGTGCGCCACTGCTCAACCGCGTCCCAGAACGCCGGGCTTTGCCCGTTGCTCATCGGTAACACCGCGAGGTAGAAATGATGGCGGCCCGGTATTTGCGAGTCTGGCGACGGCAGAACCATGCCGGATGCCCGCCCCGGCCGCCACGGGAGCGCGGGCTGCCCGAGCCACCCTACGCTGCGGAACAAGGTAATCGCCAGAGTATCAGGCTGCCCGACGGGAATTTCGTATTCCCGTAGCCCGGCGGTCACCACGCCGAGACCGCGCTGCCGGTCATGCATCAGCACCAGGCTCTGCATCGGCCAAAGCGATGCAGGGGCTTCGGTCCAGTTTTCCTGCTGCCAGACGTGTAACGCCGCCGGGATGTTTTCGCGCTGGATCAGGCCGAAAGGCTGGTCGGCAAAGTGAAACGCATGGCGGATATCCGTCGGCAACTCAACCTGCAAACGGTGGTCGCGCAGCGTATTATTGACCTCTATTTCCACGTCCAGCCACGCCCTGTCGTGCGGCAGAGAAACGGTCATCGTCACCTCAAGCATTGCATCCAGGCGACGGGCGCGACGGGAGGCCGAGTCCGCCGGTGCGGGAATACGCCAGTCCAGCAGCAGCGTATCCTTCAGTGGACCACGTTCAAGCGCGCTGTGATGCAGGCAGCCGTTGTTGCTGATTTTCCAGTCGACCTCGGGCGGCGAATAGTTGTAGTTATCCCCCGCGTCTTCGCCGTCCACCAGCCGCAGAATGTGGGGATAAACCTCGCCGGAACGCTTATCGATAAGCGTCAGCGTTCCGGCATTAACGTCCAGCCGCAGCCATTCGTTTTCCAGGCGCTCGATCTGCGCCTCCGGTGGCACAAACCCGGGGGATTTGCCTTCCTGAAGGTAAAAGGTTTGATAGCCGCAGGCCGGAAGATCCCTCGCCGCCAGTAGGATGTGGCACTTGCGATACCAGATTGTGCGGGTGCTGTTTGACAGCTCCTGAACCACCAGCGACATATCCTGCGGCTCTTCATGCAACAGCTGCCAGATGCAGGCGTTGCCGTCCTCGTCGACGATGCGGAAATCCTGCTCCGGGGTATACAGCGTGAGGCTGAGCTGGGCATCGCGCTGGCGGGGAAGCGGGTTGAAGGCAATGATTTTTTTACCTTTCTGACGCGCGTCGATCCCTTCGGCCAGCATTTTCATATTCAGGTCGAACAGCTGCTGCGCGCTTTCTTTCCCGGACTGTAAACGCCCTTTCACTCTCTGGTTAACGTGGTCGGCATTACAGCCGCCAATGCTGTCATGGGCGTGGGACTTCATTGCCTCCCGCCAGATGCTTTCAAGCGCATGCTGCGGATAAGGCAGACCAAGACGCCAGCCCAGGGTCAGTAAAGGCTCCAGCGTCTGGCTGACAAACTGTTCCAGCGAGGCATTGAGCTGCTTGATGTCGGCGCGGGTGGAGAAAATACCGCGGTGGATGCGCATGTATTTGGGGCTGAGCAGCTCGCCGCTCCACGCCGGTAAACGACGCTCACTGGCGCGCAGCGCGTCAAAGAACTCGCTAAAGCTGCTGCGCTTAAAATAGTACGCATGCTGACCGGCGTTAAGCTGTGTCAGCGCGCCGGGGACAGCATATTCGAACGGGGACTGGTCGTTACCGTTCGGTAGCAATAGATTGTCCGTAGCGGTAAAACGTCCCTGCTTTTCAAGAATGGGCACCAGCGTTTCCGCCAGCGTATTTGGCTCGGTCGGTAACCACTTCGCGCAGCCGTAGCCCCAGGGTAAAACTGCGGTAAGAACCTGCTGGCCCCCCTGCGCATGCCAGTAGAATTCGCTGCTGGCGACGTCGCGCTCACACCATCCGCGCCAGATAACAGCGTTGTCGATGGCAAATTCATTTAGAAACATCGGTAGCTGCGCGCTTTGCCCGAAGGAGTCAGGCACATAGCCAACCGGCATGTAGCTCCCCCATGCTTTGCAGTCCGCCAGACCGAACAGCAGGTTACGCGCTATGGACTCTGCGCCGACCACTAAAAAGTCAGTTTGCGTATACCACGGGCCGATAAGTACTCGCCCATCGGCGATCAGTTGTTGCAGGCGCTGACGTTGCTCAGGAGCGACCTGCAAAAAATCCTCCAGCATCACTGTTTGCCCGTCGAGAATAAACGGCCCCAGCAACGGGTCTTGCTCCATACGCGTCAGTAAATCCAGCATAAAATAATAGAGTACGATCTTTGAATCGTTCTCCGTGAAATACCATTCTCTATCCCAGTGCGTGTGTTGAATCAAATGTACGGTCTTCATTACGCCACCTTACTTACGGCAGTTTGGATAAATTTTGGGTGCAGGATCCCCCGGCATAAAATACCGTGGTTAATAAATCCTGAACTGCTTTAAATTAATTATATGCGCCTTTAACGCCCGGCTTTAAATTTCGGCGTTGGTGCCACCACCTTATTTTCAACGAAATTTTCGCCACGAAAAACTAATAAGGAACCGACGGCGATAATGGCCGAACCGGTGACGATAGAAAGCACGTAAATCGGCCATTTATCTACCGCCAGCCAGCCGTAAAAGCCAGAAATTGGCGCGTGATTTACCGCACCAAGCCCAACGGCCATCGCCGCGCCGGTTGCGGCCCCCAACACGTTGATGATGATGATTTTCGGGTTAGCCAGCGCAAAGGGGATCGCCCCTTCCGAAACCCCAATAAGCCCCATCAGCGTGGAAGCTTTGCCCGCTTCACGCAGCGACGGTGGGAAACGCTTCGCCCATATCAGCGTGGCAACGCCAAGACCGATCGGAGGCACGATGATAGCAACCTGCGCGGCGGTGTTAGGATCATAGATTCCGGAGGCCAGCAAGGCCATCGCAGTAGTCACCGCCGCTTTGTTAACCGGCCCCCCCAGGTCAAAACCCACCATCCCGCCCACGACGGCAGCAAGAATAATTTTGTTGGTGCCGGACATCGCCAACAGCCAACTTTCCATGCCGTGATTCAGCGCCGCCAGCGGACTGCCGATGATAAAAGCCATCACCATACAGGTAAGCAGCGTTCCACCGACCGGCAGAATGAAGATCGGCCCCGCAGAAGCCAGGGCTTTAGGCAACGTGATATAGGTTGCAAGCCCCCGCACGATGTACCCCGCGACAAACCCCGCCGCCAGCGCGCCCAGGAAGCCGGTACCGAGGCTGCTGGCCAGTAAGCCGCCCACCATTCCCGGCGCAAGCCCCGGCTTATTGGCGATGGCAAAGCTGATGTACCCGGCGACAATCGGCAGCATCAGCGACAACGCCAGGCCACCAAAACCGTCAAACTTATGCAGCACCTGCACGACGATGCTCGTCGCCTGCGCATGGCTGGCATCCCAAATATTATCGATGCCGTACAGCGAAGCCCCGATACGTGCGATGCCCATGATAACCGCCCCGGCAATCACAAACGGCAGCATCCATGACACTCCGGTCATGATGGCGGTCTTAATTTCGGTCCCGGCCGGGGCTCTCCCCTCAGGCTTAAATTTAGCCATTTGCTATCTCCGACTCTATCGCTTCAAAAACGGCAGCGCCGAACTTGATCGGATCCGCCACGCTGCATTCAAGTTTTATCATGCCGTCGAAGCGTTCTTTCCCGGTGATGGCTACATCGGCGGCAATAATCACCGCGTCTGCACGGGCGAGATCGTCGGCGCTGATTTCATTCTCAACGCCCATGCCGCCCTGGGTCTCAACTTTGACGTTATGCCCGCGCTGTTGACCAACGATTTCAAGCGCTTCGGCAGCCATGTAGGTATGGGCTACGCCCGTAGGACAAGCTGCAACACAAACGATATACATAACAACTCCTTATCAGGCTGAATTGAGGCAATAAAAAAAGCACAATGGCTGAAAAGCGCATTGTGCTTCGCGGTAGAACAGTCTCCTGCATACTGGCGTCTCCACAGTCGCCGCTGGCGTGGAGGCACATCAGCAGCTGATGCAGGCTGGAAATACGGAACAAGAAAGCAAGTTCATAGCGTTTACGGATGGCCAGGCGGCGCGGACGTACAACGCTATGCCTCGCTTTTAATAATGGGAAATGCGGATGCCGAAGCGAATGATATAGATCCTCTGCGCTACACCAGAGCCGGGACCAATTTACGACACAGACGTTATCCAGCGAATCGGAATAAACGGAGTCGTCTTTTTCCAGTTCGCTCACGCTATTAAACCAGCAGCTATTATTCAACCAGACGCGCGCCCTGCCGCCGAACATCAGCAGCATAAAGCGATAAAGCGTTATGATTCGAACAATATAAACGTGCATAGTTCCCCCCATAAATCTCCCAGCAGTGTAGACAGTTCGAAAAATAACAAACGTGACTTTACGCACAGTTATATAAATACTAAAAACCCTCTTTTTTATGAGGATAAAATAGCATTGAAGTGCACAGGGAAAATTAAATGATGCCAGGAAAAAATATGAGATAAATAGGATGAGTTCAGCGGAAAGTTTTAAAGCTGGAAGGTATACATCCTGAGCCACGCAAAGACTGGTGGCTCATCGGACAATCTGGATTCAACGCAGTCTATTTTCCCTGGCGCGAACGGGATAAGCACGCGGCCTTGTGTACCAGGCTACCCAGCCCAGCACTGCCGCCACGGACCCGAGCACCAGTAACCCCATCAGCGCCCCGAGGAGTTTACCGCTGAAGGTGCCTAAATCGCCGCTGGTGACCCCGCTAACGACCCAAAAGTAACGCACCATCGCCCAAACGATGTACAAACAAAAAGCATAAAACAGCCACAGCGCAATTTTTCCGCCGGGGCTGCGAGTTGGTTTCGCATCCATAACGTTCGACCTAACTTTCTTTCAACTGGAACTAAAACGGGTGTCGACGACAGTTCCACTGCCGCCTGAATGTGATTTTTATCACACTAACGCATTAGGCGAACCGCTATAAGCGTTAAATTTTGTTTCAAATCAAAGCCAGTGGGGCATAAATCAGCTTTGCCAGTGGGGTTTGATTTAGCTTAAGGAAAATTCTTAATCGGGGGAGGTGCCTCCCGCCGGAGGGTTCGTTTATCTTTCTCTCTGTCTCTTATCCCACGTTCTTTCAAAATCTTCCGGGAGAATTCTGTCGCTCCGCAGTTATTCCGTTCACCCGTAGGTCTGTTTTCCCTGCACGTTCAGAGCACGGTGAACGTGTCCGGGGGATAACGCCATCCCCCGAACAGCCCCGGCGCCCGGCAAGCTCATCGCCGCTGAAGCGGTAAACCCACCGGCCATCACCCAAACAGTCGGGGTCGTTCGCGATTCGTTCCCGACGATCGCTCTCTTTCGCTGCTCCCGGCAGCTCAACCCCGCCTGAGTTGGGTCATAACCGGGGGCGATGAGAGCCGGGAACAAGGGTGTAGCTGTAGGTCTTGAAGCGACTGTAATGTTCTGTGTAGCTGCGGGTTTGAAGCGAGGCTCGGTTCCGGCTTAAATCGCCTCCGTTTTCTCTCCGACTGGCCAGGGTCCGGACGTCGGGAACGGCCGGAGGCTGAGAGCGTCGGGAACGCATCTCAGCCGACCCAGGACTGGGAGATAAAACGGAG